>NZ_BDLR01000005.1:0-98184 GCF_002049395.1 Carboxydocella sp. JDF658
CACTCCGGGGACGGGGCGGGTGCTGATGACCGGTCTGGTGGAAGAAGAAGAACTGGGGGGCGGGGGCAAGACCCTGCGCCGCAAATCCATGGCCCGGGCTTCGGTGGATAATGTCCTTACTGTTCTTCGCCGTTACCTGGGGATTGAGGCCCTGGATTATGACATTCACCTCAATTTCCCCGGGGGCACTCCTATCGATGGACCTTCAGCCGGAATCAGTATCCTGACCGCCATTTATTCGGCAGTGCGCAATTTACCGGTAGACAACCGGGTAGCCATGACCGGAGAAGTCTCGTTAAGAGGCCTGGTGCGGCCAGTAGGTGGAATTGTGGCCAAAGTGGAAGCGGCCCGTCAGGCCGGGGCAGAAAAAGTGCTGATTCCCCAGGATAACTATCAACAGCTGCTGGCGGAAATCAAAGATATTGAAGTAATTCCCGTTAAACACATTTCCGAGGTCATCCGGCATGCTATCCTGGTGCGAGAAGAAAAAAGCCAGGGTCAAACCCTGGCGGCCATGTCATTGTAGTTTTACCCAGTACCAGCCGGTTTTGTCCGCAATTTGCTTGCCGTTGCTGCCAGTCATGCCGGCCAGCAACACCCGGTTGGCCTGGCCTAATAGTTCGGAAGGTATTTGCCATTCCAGTCCCTTTTCCTGCCAGTGAAAGGGGACTTTTTTTGTTGCCAGGTCGTACGCAGCAGTTGCCCAGAGGACCTTTGCAGTATCCCTTTCCAGCAGCAGATGGGCCAGAGGATGTTGATTTCGGTAAAGCCAGAGGTATAAACGATAGGAACTACTGCGTTCAGGGGTTCCATAGAGCTGTAAGTTAGCAGTCCAACCTGAGGCTGTGGGCTGGATGGCAAGGGCTTTGATATCCTGGCCCGGCTTTAACCGCATCCGGACATGATCCAGTTCACCATCGGGCATGCTAAAGGGCAACTGGTATTTGGACCAGGCCAAAAAGATTTCTGATGCCCGCAAGAATCCTTTTAAATATGGTCCCATCACCTGCAACTGGGAGCGGTGGGCGGACAGAGCCTGTTCCTTGGCGGTTTTGGCTTCATCATTTAACAGCAGCCTTTCCCAGTTGAATTCCGGTCCGACCAGGCGTGGAGGCGGTTCTGCCTCCCGGTTTGGTTCTGCTGCCCACAATGCCGGCCAGGCCACATGGTGGACCAGGTAGGTATGGCGCCTGACGGGCAGCTGTAATTCCTGCAGGGCTATTTCGGTAAAGGTGCCTACCGCCCAGTGGTCGGGATGCTCATCAGCCGGAGTCGGATAGAAGATATCCGTAGGTTGAAAAGCCCGAATTTCTGCCTGCAGGGACTGGAGCAGATTTTCTCCTGTATAACTCAGACCGGGCTGTCTGGCCTGGGGATAGGGGACTTTATCGGTACGCACTCCGCCGCTGAGCCGGGGTTTTTGCCAGGATTGTTCCCAGAGGAAACGCAGGCCTCCATCAGGAAAACCCAGGTAGACGGCTTGCTGGTCAGGTTTAAGACCCAGGCGGGTCAGTCCTTGCCTGCTTTCCTGCCACCTCTGCAGGCCGAGACGGAAAAAATCAGCTGCAGTCGGTTCTATTTTACCGCTGCTGTGTTCACAGGCCAGTTTAAAACTGTCGCCCATAGTTACCACGATTACTTTGACGGGCAGGCCCTGGGCGTGAGCCATCGCCAGCAAACCCCCGGTGGCCAGCACCTCATCATCAGGATGAGGGGCGATCACCAGCAGGCGCTGGTTTGGATTAAGCTGCAGAGGCGTATAACCGACCTGTTCTGATTTGAACACAGCAGCAGCGGTGAAAATAACCTGGGGTTGCCACCACCAGAGCAGGCTGCTGACAGCAGTAGCCAGTAGAAAAAGCAAGAGGGGATATTTCAAGCGGTAATTGACCATGGTTAGCCCTCCCTTACAAGGGCTATTATATCATATCAGGCCGATTTTGTGGGCAAGAGGCTGAAAGAGTCTGGTGACAAATTGATCCAGATTAGGTAAAGTTAGTGCCAGAGCTGCCAGCATTAATAAGCCAATTCCGCTTAACCAGAGCAGGCTGAGCAGGATTTTTGCGGTACGGGAACTTTCCTGTTGCCAGAAACGAAAAACTGCAGGTAAGCTGGCAGCCAGAATCGCCAAAAAACTGAACCAGAGCAGTCCACTGGGGGTCATCTCGTTTCCTCCCTTGTAAAGGATTGACTGGTAAGGCCGATATTTTCCAGATTGACATTGACCTGAATCAGGATCTGGCTGCTGGCAATCAGGTCAGGCCAGTTCTTTTCATATTGATGCCAGAGGTGATGCTGCTGGCGATGGAAGGTTTTGCCCAGGCCCAGCGGGTCAACCTGCCAGTGTTTGAATTTGTTAATGGTGCTGTTGAGGCGGATGGTCAAATCCCGGGCCAATAATTTTTCCACTTTTTTATAAGCTTCAGGGTCAGCTAAATTGATATGGGTTTGTTGTTCGGTTAAATTGGCTTTTAGTCTGATCTTAAGTTTAAAGGTTAAGGGCCGGGATTTGACCAGTTCCTTGCTGCATTCGGCCAGGCGAATCTGTACTGTTAATTTCTTATTGTTTCTCAGGTCAATGGTGATTGCCCCGTTTTTGATTTCATTGTTCAACCACATATAAGCCCGCATTTCATTGACCGATAAAAACCCTTTCAGTCGAGAATTGTCAAAAACAGCCAGTCCCCCGAAAACAGGATTCTGTCCTTTCAATTCCAGTAAACCCAGGACCGGAGTTATTTCCGGATCGATCCATTGATTAATGAACTGATATAGTCTGAGGCTATAGCCACCGGAAGTGGTAGCCAGAAACCCGATTTGCTGGGCCATGGAAGTTTCAAATTGCGGTCTGGCAGCCAGAAATCTGGCTGCTGAACCTTTAGTAACAAAAAGCCAGACATTTTCCCGGATTTCCGGGTAACGGGTGAAAAAATCCAGCAGTTTGCCCGGATTTTCTCTGGCCAGATCTTCGTTAATCAAAACCGCAATAACATGCCCCCAGTAGAGTTCCCGGGATACCGAGAGGGATAAATTGCGGGCCGCAGCAAAAATCGTTTCCCCACTGCTGGAAACCAGGATCCGGCGCTGGGTTGGGGCTACTTCCCCGGCACTTTGTTCAGGTTTTATTACTTCTGCCGTCAGGCGCAGGGTGTTACCGGGGCCGGGGTCGATGGCCAGGCCCAGTGCTACTGCGCGGCGGTTTAATTCTTTAATACTCCAGCAGCCGCTATTAAGAAGCAGCAGAAAAATCAGGAGGGGAAAGAGCAGTTTACGGCCTGCCAGCCATAACAGCAAACAAAAGGGAATGACAAAACCAAAGGTCAGCAGGGTATAGACTGGCCAGATGCCACCCAGAAAGGCAACCAGCTGGGAAATATTATCATAGAGAAAATAATTGGATGCGACCATTAGAGGTAATAGCAGCAAACCAATAGTTACTTCCCGGCTTTTGAGATTAAAAATATCCTTGATAGCAAAACAGGTCAACCAGTACCAGATTGCCAGTTTAACGAATACTGTAAGAATCCAGAAGGAAAGAAAAAGGGATTCCAGTCTTTCCAGAAAATTAAAAAGGGAAATTACCCTGGCTCCACTCAAAGTTGGGAAAACCAGTTTACGGACATATAAGGGGCCGAAAATGGAAACAATCCCGATAACATTTATGGTAAACAAAAATCCACAGATGGCTATGATTCCATAGCCAATTTTTCGCCCCCGTCTTTGGGTTTGTTGATTACCATGATAGATGAGAAAAGATAGACAGACTATTTCCGCAAACCAGCTGGCAGGAGTAACTGCACCTTTCAGCACCGGCAAAAAGCCCCGGTCCAGAAAGGGAAGCAGGTTATCAAACTGATAATTAGGTAAAGCCAGGAGAGCTAAAATTACGAAAAATATAAAAGAAACAGGCAGAAAAATTTCTGCAGTCCGGGCCAGGGTCTGAATTCCCAGGTTCAGGCAGTAGAGAATGGGAACCAGAATGGTCAGGAAAAAAATCATTTTAGGCGTTTCCGGCATAAAGACCGCCACCAGGATGGTAGTAAATTCCTGAAAGACTTCAATGGTAACATGGAAGAACCAGAAAGCATAGCCAAGACCAATAAGCCAGCCCAGTTTGCCCCATGTCTGGCGCAGGATGCTCAGTAAATGTTGACCGGGATAATAAGATTGGAGTCTGACCTGGATTTCGGCCAGCAAGAAGCTGGCCAGAGTAGCCAGTACAGCAGATAACCAGCTGTCATTCAGGGCATGATGGGTGGTAATAGCCGGTACGAATAGAATAGATGTGGAAAAGATAGCGGAAACGCCCAGCAGAATCGCTTGCCAGGGAGTCATGTTTTTTGCCTCCTGTTAAACCAGATGGGTACCCGCAGAATAAAATCCTTCAGACCTTGAATATTAAGGGGAGCGATCGGTGACATATAGGGCTGTCCGAAAGAATGCAGGCTGGTAACATGCAGCACTATCATTATTACCCCAAGCATAATGCCATAAAGGCCAAGGATAGCTGCTAAAGCTAACATGGGGAAGCGCAAAAGCCGCATAGCGATAGCCAGGGGGTAATTGCCGGCAGCAAAGGATGCAATACCGGTAACTGCCACCATGATTACCATGGCAGGAGCTACCAGGCCAGCCTTGACCGCTGCTTCACCGATAACCAGAGCCCCGACAATACTGACAGCCTGACCCACGGCCCGGGGTAAGCGCACCCCGGCTTCCCGCAGGGCTTCGAAAGAAACTTCCATGATCAATGCCTGGACAAAGATGGGAAAAGGGACGCCTTCCCGTTGTTGCATAAAATTCAGGAGTAAAACAGTAGGCAGCATTTCCGGATGAAAGCTGATTACCGCCACAAAAAGGGAAGGCAACAGCAAGGACAAAAGCAAGGAAGCCAGACGAATAGTACGAATCAGTGAAGCAATGGGATAGCGTTCATAATAATCCTCATTGGCCTGCCAGAACTGGTTAAAGGTAGTGGGGATAATCAGCACAAAAGGAGTGCCGTCACATAAGATGGCCACCCTGCCCTCCAGCAAATTGGCTACCACCCGGTCAGGCCGTTCAGTATGGGCGATTTGGGGAAAGACACTGTATTTGTTATCTTCAATAAACTCCTCCAGATAACCTGACTCCAGGACGGTAGGCAATTTGATGGCCTGCAGGCGTTTTTTTACTTCCAGGACCAGATCGGTGCGGGTGGTGCTGGTCAGATAGATAACAGCGACTTTGGTCGGTGCCAGGTCACCGATTTCCATTAATTCCACTTTCAGGTCGACAGTATTGAGCCGGCGCCGAATCAGGCTGATATTGGTCAACAGATTTTCCACAAAACCTTCCCGGGGACCACGGACTACTGTTTCCGATTCCGGTTCAGTTACCTGACGCTCAGGATAGCCTTTAACTTCCAGGCCATAACAGGAACGCTGGTTTTGCAATAAAAGCAAACAGCTACCATTGAGTAGGGCCGGAATGGCTTCCTGCCAGCTATCGTATTTTTCCAGAGCATGGATGGTCAGGAGGGATTCATAATTAATCATTTCCAGTTTGGGTAGATGCAGAAGAAGGGGAGCAAGAACCTGATCACTGACGGTCTTTTTAGTGACCAGGGACTCAAAAAACACCAGGGCCCCTTTACCATGGCGGGTATGAAAGGATCGGATTTGCAAATCGGAGCTGAGGCTGAAAAGATTTTCAAGGAATTTGATATTTTTTTCTAATAGAGTGGAAATTGTGGGATTTGCCATATCCTGCTCACCTCCCCCATTATTATGTACTGTTTGTTTGATGAAAAATCTTATGATAGAATATACTAACGATAGTGTCATAGGGGTTTGGAGGTGAAAATATGGCAGCTGCTGCCAGTAAAGAAAACAAGACACTACCATTGCTGCCTCTGCGCGGTATTCTGGTCTTTCCTCACATGGTCATTCATCTCGATGTGGGACGGGAAAAATCCATCAGAGCCATCGATGAGGCCATGACTCAGGAGCGCTTGATTTTCCTGACCACTCAAAAAGAAGCACAAAATGATAATCCCGGTCCGGAAGATGTTTATGCTATTGGAACCATTGCGGAAGTCAAGCAATTGCTCAAATTACCGGGAGGTACCATTCGGGTGCTGGTGGAAGGTCTGGCCCGGGCACGGATTCGAAAGTACATAGCGGAAGAACCATTCTTCCAGGTTGAAGTCGAAGAACATATGGATGAAGAAAGAAAAACCCCGGAAACTGAAGCCCTGATGCGTACTTTGCTCAACCAGTTTGAGCAATACGTTAAGATCAGTAAAAAAATTCCTCCGGAAACTCTGGCCGGACTGATCAATCTGGACGAACCTGGGCGTCTGGCGGATATCATTGCTTCCCACCTGAGTCTGAAGGTAGAAGAAAAGCAGGCTATCCTGGAAGCATTCTCCGTGGCAGAACGGCTGGAAAAACTCTGTGAAATCGTCGGCAAGGAACTGGAAATCGTGGAGCTGGAACGGCGCATCAATATCCGCGTCCGCAAACAGATGGAAAAGTCCCAGCGGGAGTACTATTTGCGGGAGCAAATCAAGGCCATCCAGAAGGAGCTGGGAGAAAAGGACGAACGGGTAGCAGAAAGTGAGGAATACCGGGAAAAGATCAAGGCCGCCAAAATGCCGAAAGAAGTAGAGGAAAAAGCCTTGAAAGAGGTAGAGCGGCTGGAAAAAATGCCTCCCATGGTGGCAGAGACCGCTGTGATTCGTACATATCTGGACTGGCTCCTGGCTATGCCCTGGGCCAAAGAAACCAGAGATCGCATTGACATCAAACGGGCAGAACAGATTCTGGATGAGGACCATTACGGCCTGGAAAAGGTCAAGGAGCGCATCCTTGAATATCTGGCTATTCGCAAACTGGCCAAGAAGATGAAAGGTCCTATTCTCTGTCTGGTAGGCCCGCCGGGGGTGGGCAAAACCTCCCTGGTCAAATCCATAGCCCGGGCGTTAGAGCGCAAATATATTCGCATGTCCCTGGGTGGGGTACGGGATGAAGCGGAAATCCGCGGCCATCGCCGCACCTATGTAGGCGCATTGCCTGGCCGCATCATTCAGGGTATCAAACAGGCAGGGTCCAAAAACCCAGTTTTCTGTCTGGACGAAATCGATAAAATGTCCATGGACTTTCGGGGAGACCCGTCGGCGGCTCTGCTGGAAGTGCTGGACCCGGAACAAAATGCTAATTTTGTCGATCACTACCTGGAAGTGCCCTTTGATTTATCCAAGGTGATGTTTATCACTACTGCCAACAATCTGTATAGCATTCCGCGGCCTTTGCTGGACCGGATGGAAGTAATTCATGTCAGCGGTTATACCGAGGAGGAAAAAGTACAAATCGCCCTGCGTTATCTTTTGCCCAAGCAGGTCAAGGAACATGGGCTGAAACCGGAACAATTGCAGGTTTCGGAAAATGTTATCCGCCGCATCATCCGGCAGTATACCAAGGAGAGCGGGGTTCGCAACCTGGAACGGCAAGTGGCTGCTCTCTGCCGGAAAGCGGCCCGTCAGATTGTACAGGAAGAGGCAGAAACCGTCAAGGTCACGGTGCAGAATCTGGAGCAATACCTTGGTATTCCCCGTTTCCGCTATGGTACAGCGGAAAAGGCCAATGAAGTGGGAGTAGCTACCGGTCTGGCCTGGACGGAAGTAGGGGGAGACACCCTGGCCATTGAGGTTTCCCTGATGAAAGGAAAGGGCAAGCTCACCCTGACAGGCAAGCTGGGGGATGTCATGAAAGAGTCGGCCCAGGCAGGCTTTACCTATGTGCGCTCCCGGGCCGAACAGCTGGGAATTGACCCTGAATTCCACGAAAACACTGATATCCATATCCACGTACCGGAGGGAGCTATTCCCAAGGATGGGCCTTCGGCGGGGATTACCATGGCCACGGCCCTGGCTTCAGCTCTGCTCAACAAACCGGTGCGCTGTGATGTAGCCATGACGGGGGAAATTACCCTGCGGGGACGGGTTCTGCCCATAGGCGGGGTCAAGGAAAAAGTGCTGGCTGCCCACCGGGCCGGAATTACCACGGTAATTTTACCCAGCGAAAACAAGAAAGACCTGGAGGAAATTCCAGCGAATGTGCGCAAAAAGCTCAAGTTCGTCCTGGTTGACCATATGGACCAGGTCTTGAAAGAAGCCATAGTCTGGAATGAAACCGAAGCTCCCAGGTGTGGTGAGGAACAGCATGAAAATCATTAAGGCAGAATATACTGTTAGTGCAGTCAAAGCAGAACAATATCCTCAGGACGGCCGGCCGGAAATTGCCTTCGCCGGCCGTTCCAATGTGGGCAAATCTTCTCTTATCAATACCCTGGTGCAGAGAAAAAACCTGGCCCGTACCAGTTCCCAGCCGGGCAAAACCCAGACCATCAATTTTTATAGTGTCAATGACCTGCTTTACCTCGTGGATTTGCCCGGCTATGGTTTTGCCCGGGTTTCCAGGGCGGAACGGGAGCGCTGGGGACGTTTTATTGAAGCCTATCTCAATCAACGCCGGGAACTGGTGGCAGTGGTGCTGCTGGTGGATATTCGCCATCCCCCTACCCGGGATGACGTGATGATGTATGACTGGCTCTGCTACTTCAACAAACCGACCCTGGTGGTAGCCACCAAGGCGGATAAAATCAGCCGGGGGCAATGGGCCAAACACCTGAAGATTATCAGGAATGAGCTGGGGTTAAAACCGGAACACCAGCTGCTGCCCTTTTCGGCAGAGACCAGGCAGGGTCGGGAAGAAGTATGGGACTGGCTGGCCCGGGCCGCAGGAATTACTGAGGAGAACGGAGGCTGAGGCATGCTGGAAATCGGTATTCTCCTGGTCAGTTTGGGAGTAATTTTGTTAGGAGCAGAGCTGTTCACCAACGGGGTGGAATGGCTGGGGAAACGATTAGGAATGAACGAAGGGGCGGTGGGCAGTATTCTGGCAGCGGTGGGGACGGCCCTGCCGGAAACCCTGGTACCCATTATAGCCATTCTCTTCAACGCTGGCCGGGAGGCTGGTACAGAAATCGGTATTGGAGCTATTCTGGGAGCTCCGTTTATGCTGGGAACCCTGGCTTTTTGTGTGTCCGGGCTGGCAGCTCTGGCTTTTGCCTATCGGCGCCCCAGCCGCACCTGGATGACAGTGGATAAGAGGGTAGTTGGCCGGGATTTGCGTTTCTTCTTGCTGGTCTATGCTCTGGCCATTGTGGCTTCATTCCTGACTATAAGGCAGTTGAAACTGGCAGTGGCAGTGGCCTTGCTGGGAGCCTATATTATTTATGCTTATAAAACCATTCAGGATGAGGAAGGGGTAGAATGTGAATGCCTTTCTCCTCTCACCTTTGCCAGAAATAATCCCAACCCCGCCCTGGGCATAATCCTGTTACAGGTTGTAACTGCTTTAGGGGCTATTGTACTGGGGGCTGAGTATTTCGTCAAATCTCTGGAAGTTCTTTCGGGACACTGGGGTATTTCGCCGCTGGTCCTGTCCCTGATTATCACGCCCATTGCCACTGAGTTACCGGAAAAGTTCAATTCAGTAATCTGGATTCGGCAGGGAAGGGACACTCTGGCGCTGGGCAATATTTCCGGGGCAATGGTTTTCCAGAGTTCAGTTATTCCTGCTCTGGGGATCTTCCTGACTCCCTGGCAATTTACCTGGCCTTCTTTACCGCTGATTAGCTCCTTTTTTGCTCTGGCCTCCGCAGGTTATGTTTATCTTTTGATGAACATTAAAGGCAGGATTAGTGCCTTTACCTTGCTGGCAGGCGGTATTTTTTACGGGTTATTTTTGTTAATCGCCTTTAGCCAGTGATATTGACAAGAAGCGGGGGAGAGGATATAATTAAGTTGCGGTAAACGATAATAACACTCATTAGCGAAAATGTAAAAAAGTTTACAAGTTTGGAGTTCATTTTTGAACTCCAATACCATAGACCCACACCCACTCATCCATCCTCTCCCCATGTTAAAGCCCCGGTCATGACCGGGGCCCTTGTTTTTATTGCTGTCGATCCAGATAGCGCACTGCTGCCAGAGCCGCTACCAGCCCTTCTCCTACAGCCTTGGCCAGCTGGTAGGGGGTACCGGTACAGTCCCCGGCGGCAAAAACACCTGGGAGATTGGTTTCTTGCTGGCGGTTGACTTTAATATGGTTATCCTCCAGCTCTAGCCCTGGAATCAGTTGACCGGGTGGTAAGGTCTCTTTTTCCAGAAAAACTCCATCCACTGTCAGCCGGGTACCGTCGGCCAGCTCCAGGGCCTCCACCTTATCCTGACCATGGATTGCCCTGGGCTTAATGAACACAACCTCCAGATTGGCAGCTTGAAAACCTATATTCTTTTCATAAAGGGGAAGATAGTAGACTTTGCCGCAGATCTGGGTCAAGAAAGGCAGTTCTTCTTCCCCTTTGGGATTTTCGGCTATGTAGGCTACTGTTTTACCCTGATAAAGGGGACCATCGCAAGTGGCACAATAGCCTACTCCTTTGCCCAGCAGTTCCTGTTCTCCAGGCAAAAAGCGGGCCATAGGTATGCCGGTGGCGATAATCACCGTTCTGGCCTGGTAGAATTCATTTTTGGCCAGCAGGCCAAAAACTTCTCCCTGAGGTGCGACCTGAGTAACCTGCTGGGGCAGGATATTGAGCCCCAGACTCTGGTAATGGGCGAGAAAACGCTGGCGCATTTCATCTCCGCTCATTTCCGGCAGGCCCAGGTAATTGTCCACCCGGGGGGCTTTATGTAATTTAGGGGAACAAAAATCTGTCCCGAAGTGGATGATGGACTTACGGCGAATCTGACCATTGATGGCGGCTGAAAGGCCAGCGGGGCCGCAGCCGATGATGGCGATATCATAGATTTTATCCTCCATGCCAATCCCCTTTCTGTTGCTTGTGTTTCTTTCATAGTATGACCGGTAGAGGAAAAAGTTAGACCTGGCAGGGATTGGGGATTTAGTGGAGAATATAAACAAGGGATTCTGGAGGTGAGGGTTGTGTTGCGGGAGGAATGCGCTTTTTGTCTGCGGGATATTCCCCTTTTTGCCGGGGTACAGGAAGATCTTTTCCAGCATATTTGCCAGAATACAGGGAAAAGGCACCTGGAAAAAGGGGAGGAACTGTTTCGGCAAGGGGAACCGGCGGAAACGGTATTTCTGCTCAAAGAGGGTTCTGTCAAACTGATCCAGTTTACAGAAGAAGGCAGGGAAGTGATTGTTGATATTGCTGGCAAAGGGGATGTACTGGGGGAAGAAAACCTGTTTTCAGTGCAAAACTGGCCGGTAACTGCGATCGCTCTGGAGAACACCCGCTGCTGTACCATCAGCAGACAGCAGCTGGAAAAGGCGGTGCTGGCTCAGCCCCGCCTGACCATGCAGTTAATTAGCTATCTGGGGAGCAAGTTTTATCAGGCTCTGGAAAGCAAGGGGGAGTTATTGACCGATACCGTGCCGGTACGCCTGAGCAAGTTACTGGTCCGGCTGGCCCGGGAGCATGGTCGTTCCACTCCCCAGGGGACGGTGATCCAGGTTCAGCTGACCCAGCAGGACCTGGCCGATATGCTGGGAGTTTCCCGGGTAATTGTGGTCCAGGCCTTAAAAGAACTGAAGGAAAGCGGCAGAATTGACAAACAGGGGAGATATTATTTGCTCAAGGACAAATGTTTTTAATTTTTAATGGGACAGGGCTGAGCGGGCCGGCTCTGGATTGACCAACTCCTTTTCTGGCAGAGGAGCAGCCAGCTGGCCGGTACTGACCATCATTTCCTGGAGATTATTAAAAGCAGTTGCGGCAGGGAGAGGACTTTCGGCCCAGACTCCGGCCTGATAATAGCGGGTAAGCATTTGCTCCAGTTCTGCCTGGCTGTATTCGGGGAAGAAGGGCTTGATGGCAGCGGCCGTATCGGTCGGGGTATGTTCTGCCACCCAGCGCTGGGCCCGGGCCAGGGCCCGCAGGAAGGCCAGGGTGGAGGTCTTTTTTAATTCCAGAGTGGAGGATAAGCTCAGATAAACCGCAAAAGGCAATTCTGGCCCAGCCTGGCCCAGCGAGGCCACCACCTTTCCCTGCCCCTGGTTTTCCAGTTTAGAAGCTAGCGGTTCGAAGGCCTGCAGATAATGGCCACTGCCGCTGACAAAAGCTCCTTCTACCCATTCGGAGGGGATATTTTGCACCAGCGTAACATCCCTATATGGTTTAATCCCCTGTTGCTGCAAGAGCCAGGCGAGGGACATTTCCGGCATGCTTCCCCGGCGGCTGGTGATAACCATTTTGCCTTTGAGATTGTTCCAGGTGAAATCAGGTTCAGGCTGGCGGCCAATTAAAAAGGAACCATCCCGGCGGGTTAACTGGGCGAAAACCACGGGCAATTCCCGCAGAGGAGGGTGCTGGCGGCGAGCCTGAAGGACCAGGTCAGGCCCGGCCAGGATAAAATCAGTTTCCTGCTTGAACAGGGAAGCTAGAGATTTATCTCCGCCCCAGGCAGTTTGAAGCTGAACTTCCAGGTGTTCGGCCTGAAAAAAGCCCTGGCTGAAGGCTACATACTGGGGAGCATAATAGACACTGCGCACAGCTTCGGTCAAACGGACCGGGGTTAATTTTTTTTCAGTGATAGGGGGTTTGGCTTCTTTGCTGAGGCTGCAACCTGCCAGGAGCAAGGAAATAAGCATAACCAGTACCCATCTGAAGATGTTCATTTTCCACCCACCTCTCCTTCATCAGTATGGAGTCACTATTTTCAATATATGAATTTTTAATTTATAATAGAAGGGTAAAAAAGAAAGGAGGCAGGAAATGATAGGGAAAATGGAACTGGCGACGGGAATTTTTCTTCTCACCTATGCGCTGATTGTGGCGGAAAAACTGCCACGCACAGCTGTAGCCCTGGCCGGTGGTCTGGCTATGATTTTGCTGGGTTTAGAGACCCAGGAGCAGGGGTTACATCATGTGGATTTTAATACCCTTGGCTTATTGATCGGGATGATGATCATTGTGGGGATTATTCGCAAAACCGGTGTTTTTGAGTATCTGGCCCTGACATCTGTGCGGCTGGCCAAGGGGCGGCCGTTAGCTTTGCTGGTTTACCTGAGTCTTTTAACTGCGGGCGCTTCCGCTTTTCTGGATAATGTCACCACGGTTTTGCTGGTTGCACCCGTTACCTTTACTCTCTGCCGGGAAATGGGGATTAGCCCTATACCCTTTCTCATCAGCGAGATCATCGCTTCCAACGTAGGTGGAACGGCGACTCTCATCGGGGACCCACCCAACATTATGATCGGTAGTGCCGTCAAGGAGCTGAGTTTCCTTGATTTCATGCTGCACCTTGGCCCGGTGGCGATTATTGTTATGGCAGTTACCTTGCCGATTCTGGTTTTGATTTACCGGCGCCAGCTGGTTATCGATGAGGAGACCCGGCAGCGGCTGTTACAGCTGGATCCGGCGCGAGAACTGAAAAAGGGACCATTGCTTTATCAATCTTTGGGAGTACTGGCCTTGACCATTCTGGGCTTTTTCCTGCACCAGGTTTTTCATATTGAATCAGCCACCATTGCCATGGGGGGAGCGGTACTCTTGCTGTTGCTCTCCCGGATTGATCTGGAGGAAGCTTTTCATACAGTGGAATGGGGAACCATTTTCTTTTTTGTAGGCCTGTTTGTCCTGGTAGGTGGCCTGGTGGAAACGGGAGTAATCAGCCGGCTGGCCCAGTGGACTCTGACTGTCACCAGCGGGGAAACGGAGCTGGCGGCAGGATTGATTCTCTGGGTGGCAGCTCTGGCTTCGGCATTTGTGGATAACATTCCCTTTGTAGCTACTATGATTCCTTTGATCAAGGAGGTAGGCCTGAGCGGCGGGATTGCCAATCTGGAACCCCTCTGGTGGTCGCTGGCTCTGGGAGCCTGCCTGGGCGGCAATGGCACCCTGGTAGGTGCTTCAGCCAACGTGATTGTAGCGGGAATGGCTGAGAGTCAGGGTAAACCCATTGGTTTCCTGCGCTTTATGCTGGTAGCCTTCCCCTTGATGCTGCTTTCGATTGTTATAAGCCATATCTATATAACCTGGCGCTACTTCTAAGTCAAACCCCCTGACCTTACCGGCAGGTAAGGCCAGGGGGTTTTTTAGGTCCAGGGACAGGCCAGCGGATCACTGGTAAGATGGAGGACCTGAAAACCGGCTTCGCTGAGGGCGCATTTTACCAGCTCTTCATCCTCCTGGGCCAGCTTGAGCACAATTTCATCGGGTAAAACCACCAGTTTCTCCACCCAGAGATTGTACTTATCAAGGGCAGCGATCAGGCTGGCTAAAAAACCCTTGCGAGGATGGAGGGCGATGGTTACCCTGGTACCGGGTTCGGCAAAACCGAAAGCGGTGGCAAAAATGCGAAAAACATCGGTTTCGGTGATAATACCCACCAGGCGTTGATTTTCCACTACAGGCAGGCAATCGAGATGGCAGCTGGCAAAGAGATGGGCTGCTGCTTCAACCGTGGCGGTTGGTTCAATAAAATGGGGATCGGTTTTCATGATTTGTCGGACCGGGGTCCGGCCCAGCAAGTTGGCTTCATACTTGCTCAACTCCTTGCGCGGAAAAAGGCGCAGGATATCGGTTTCACTGAGCAGGCCAACCAGTTTGCCCTCCCTGGTGATTACCGGCAAATGCCGGACACTGTGAGTGCGCATCAACTCCAGAGCCTGCCCAACCTGGGCATCAGCACTGATGCTGACCGGCTGGGGTGTCATGATTTCTGCAATCAGCATTTTATCCCCTCCTCCTCTATAGTTTTCGCTTCAAATGAAAAAAATCCTGTCAGCCGGGGCAAGTTATTACTGTGGAGGTGGTTATTATGCCTTTTTTCCTGGCACTGGCTTTGACCTGGGCGTCAATGCCCCTGGTGATGGAATTAGCCGAAAAAATGGGGGCGGTGGCCCAACCGGGAGGACGTCATATTCATGCCCGGCCTATACCCCGCCTGGGGGGACTGGGGATAGCTCTGGGCTTGTTTATTGGCTGGCCCCTGGCGGTAGGGCTGGATTCCCGGCTGGCAGGGCTGATTTTGAGCAGTTTGTGGCTGGTATTACTGGGCATAATCGATGACTGGCGGGGGATGAAAGCCTGGCATAAACTGCTGGGCCAGCTGGCTGCGGCCCTGATTCTGGTGGGCTATGGTTTTTACAGTCAGTGGGCTGTGAATCCTTTTGGTGGCCTGTTCTATATTGATGGCCTGGGAGCGGTATTTTCTATCCTCTGGATCGTCGGTCTGATCAATACTATTAACCTGACTGATGGTTTAGATGGACTGGCAGGCGGGATTACTCTTTTTGCCAGCCTTTTTCTGGCCTTGCTTTTTGCCGGGGCAGGAGAATGGCGGGCGGCCCGGCTGGCCCTGGTGCTGGCCGGGGCGGTACTGGGCTTTCTCTTTTACAATTTTCATCCAGCCCGCATTTTTCTCGGGGATACAGGCAGTATGTTGCTGGGATTTACTCTGGCGGCCATAACTCTGGAAGGAATGGCTGGTGCCCTCTCCCTGGTACGCATTCTGGTGCCGGTGCTTATCCTGGCCTTGCCCATCAGTGATGTCCTACTGGCGATTATCCGGCGGCGGGCCAACGGGCAGGGCGTTTTTGTCCCCGATCGGGGGCATTTGCATCACCGTCTGCTGGATTGGGGTTTAAGCCAGCGGCAGGCGGTACTGGTCCTCTATGGCGGAACTTGCAGTCTGGGTTTACTGGCTATCGGCCTGTCAGGCATCAATCTCTATTACTCTTTTACTGCCCTCCTGGCAGGAGGCTTCATCTTGCGCTGGCTCTATGGCCAGAGAAGGGAGGTAGCCTGAAATGCGGCGTACGCTGGGGATATTGCTGATTTTCATCCTTTTTGGGGCAGGAATCTGGTGGTACCGGGAAGGGAAAATTTCTCCTCCCATTAGCGGTCAGGCAGTACGTAAACCCCAGCTACCGGGTTTTACCGTACTTCTGGTAGGACTGGACAAGCGCCCTCACGATCCTACCCCTCGCAGTGATTCCATTATCGCCGTGCGGGTAGATCCCGAGAAGAAGCAGATTGGCGCTCTTTCCATTCCCCGCGATACCCGGGTATTGCAGCCTGATGGTGTGATGGGGAGAATTAACCGGGTCTATTTCAAATGGAAAATCGATGGGTTGTTGCTGGCAGTTAATCACCTGCTGGGTACTGCTATTGAACGCTATATTATCACTGATATAGCAGGATTGGCTCAGGTAGTAGATGCCCTGGGAGGGGTAACTATCTATGTGGAAAAAGATATGTACTGGCGGGATGACCTGGGGGAAATCAATCTCAAAAAAGGCTGGCACAGACTCAATGGTCAGCAGGCTGCGGGCTATGCCCGTTTTCGCCATGACCCCCAGGCAGACATCGGCCGCACCCGGCGGCAGCAAAAACTGCTCCAGGCGATCTGGCAGGAAGCCAGAAAGCCGCAAAACCTGGGGCGGCTGCCTCAGGTCTGGCTGAAAATCAATCAGGCGGTGACCAGCAATCTATCCTGGCAGGAAAAAAGCCAGCTGGCTGAGGCTTTTTTGACTATCGAGGGTTACCAGGTCAAAACGGCTACTCTGCCGGGCCGGCCGGCTTATATCGGTGGAGCCAGTTACTGGCTGGTGGAGAGAGCGGCAGTTGAAAAAAGTGTAAAAGAAATTTTAGGCAGATAAAAATAAAAGGATTTTATTCCTTTCTGTCGAAATACATTATCATTATTGATATTGCTGGAATTTAAGGAGCGATGTTAGTTGAAAATCCGATTTGGTGCGGCAGGCAACCCTGATTCCTTTTATGCTGCCGGTTACAGGTCTTCGCTGCAGATGCCTGCCTATCTGGCCAGTCTGGGTCTGAATGCCTATGAGTATCAGCTCAGCCGCGGGGTACGGATTTCGGAAAAGATGGCCAGGCAGCTGGGGGAAGAAGCGGTTAAGCATGATGTTCTCCTTAGTGTTCATGCTCCCTATTACATTAATTTTGCCTCACCGGATCCGCAAATTCAGGCCAGCTCCCGGGAACACCTGCTCAAGTCAGTAGAAGCAGCCCGCTGGCTGGGAGCACAACGGGTGGTATTTCATCCCGGCGGAGCGGCCCGGATGGAGCGGGAAACGGCGGTACAACTGGTCAAAGAGAGGCTACAGGAGGTTATCGCCATCCTGGAAGACCGGGGCTGGACGGATGTTTATCTTTGTCCGGAAACCATGGGCAAGAAAAACCAGGTGGGCACTCTGGCGGAAGTGATTGAATTTTGCCAGTTCAGCCCCATGCTATTGCCCTGTGTGGATTTTGGGCATCTCAATGCCCTCTTGCAGGGAGAGCTGGAGACGGAAGCGGGCATGAATCGGGTACTGGAGGACCTGGCAGCTGGTCTGGGCCCGGATGTGCTGAGCAAGTTGCATGTCCATTTCAGTCCGGTGGAGTACACAACCGGTGGAGAAAAACGGCATGCTACTGTAGCGGATGGAATTCCTCCGGATTTTCGCTGGCTGGTTCCGGGATTGAAGGCATGGAAAGCAACTCCGGTGATTATCTGCGAATCAGCGGGGACCCAGGCGGAAGATGCCTGTCATTATCGCGACCTCTATCTTGAGGGATAATGGAGCAGAGAGAGGGAAACCGGATGAAAAGAAAAATGTCTCTAGTTAAGCAATTCAGTATCTCCAGTTTTATTGTCATCAGTTTGCTGGGGGCGGTGCTGGCTATTACTTTTTCCGTTTTTTTCGAAAAAACGGTATTGAACGTTTCGGCTGAACGAACAGCAGATTTGGTCAATATTATTGTCTCCTATTCTCTGCGCCCGGAGGATTTCAGCCAGCCCATGATTGGACCCCGGCTGGATGCTTTCGATACTGTGATCAAAGAAAATATCACCAATGAAGAGGATATGAAACTGGTCAAAATCTGGAATGCCCAGGGGTTGATCATCTATTCTAATAAAACGGACTTGATAGGTCAACGCTTTCCTATGGAAAGCGACTTGAAAACAGCGCTGGCCGGGAAAACAGTAGCGGAAATTGCCAGTATGGAAAAGCCGGAAAACCAGATAGATGAGCTGGATCCATCCAGGCGCTATATAGAGGTTTATGTTCCCATCCGCGATAAAGCTTCTGGTCAGACGCTGGGCGTATTTGAGGTTTATCGGGAAGCGGATAATATCTACGAGTATATTGCCAATGGGCAAAAATTCGGTCGTTTCTTCATTGGCATCAGCTTTCTGGTCTTATATTTATCTCTGTACCAGATTGTTAAGCGGGCAGCTAAAACCATTGAGGAACAAAATGTGGCCATTCGGCGCCTGACCAGTCGTCTGGATGAGACCATGGCGGCCCAGGAGGCCATCCATGTAGGTACCATTAAAGCTCTGATGAGTGCTCTGGATGCCAAGGATCATTATACTGCCGGGCATTGCATGCGGGTGACTGACTATGCCCTTTTACTGGGGAGAGCTGTTAATTTGCCTCAGGAGCGTCTGGATTTGCTGGAAGAAGCCGCCCTTTTCCATGACATCGGCAAAATCGGTATTCCCGAGCAAATTCTGAACAAAAAGGATTCCCTGACTACGGAAGAATTTGAAGAAATGAAAAAACACCCGGTAATTGGTGCTGAAATCATTGCCTCTACCAGGGTATTTGCTGAACATGCCGAACTGGTCCGCCATCACCATGAGCGTTATGACGGGCGAGGTTATCCTGATGGGCTGAAAGGAGAGGAAATCCCCATTGAGGCCAGGATTATGGCCATAGCTGATACCTATGATGCCATGACCAGTGACCGGCCTTATCGCAGCCGGATGTCAAAGGAAAAGGCGATTAATATTTTGCTGGATTGCCGGGGTACCCAGTTTGACCCGCAACTGGTAGATGTTTTTGTGGAATTGATCCGTTAAAAAGGGGGGAGTTGAGTGGAGCTGACAGGTAAACATTTGCGCCGTCTGCCGCTTTTTGCCGGTTTGCCGGAAGAGGCCCTGAACGAACTGGCCAAACTGGTGAGGGTGAGAAATTATAAAAAAGACATGCTGATTTTTCTGGAAGGGGAGCCCGGAGAGGGTTTGCATTTTGTCCAGCAGGGGAAAGTAAAAATCTACAAAATGGCCAGTGATGGCAAGGAACAGATTTTGCATTTCCGTCAGCCCGGTGATATTTTCGCCGAAGTTACCCTTTTTGATGGCGGGCCTTATCCAGCTTCGGCGGAAACTATTGAGGAAAGCCAGATTGGCATTATCCGTAATGCTGATCTTTACCAGTGGCTGGAACATCATCCCTCCCTGACGGTGCAGTTGCTGAAGGACATGGCCAAAAAACTCAGGGAAGCCCAGCAACGGCTGGTGGAACTGGTTCAGAAAGACACCTACGGTCGGGTTGCTTCTACCTTACTAAGGCTCGCCGAAAGTTTCGGCAGTGAGTGTGCAGTTTGCAAGGAAAGCACAGTCATTAACCTCTACCTGGACCGTCAGGAACTGGCCAATTATGCTGGCACTTCTCGGGAGACGGCAACCCGGATTTTGCAGGACCTGGCCAAAAGTGGAATCATTAAACTGGAAGGCAAAAAAATCACTATTCTCAAACAAAAGGAACTGGAACGCTGGTTGTAGAGTGTGAGCAATCTCACACTCTTTTTTGTTTTTGCTTACAGTAACCTGCTGTCTGCCTCCGGTATAATTAGCCCTGAACAAAACTAAAGGAGGCCTGGTCATGGGTATTTTCGATTTTTTGCTGGGTGGCAATAAACAAAATCATAAGGAAAGTCATGGTTGTGCCAGCTGTGCTGCAGCGGATAGCTGTTATTCAGCCCACGAATCAGTGAACCAGCTGCAGGAAAGGATGAGCCAGCTGGGTTTACCCAGTGTATTTGATCGTTATCAGGCTCAACAGCCTCAGTGCGATTTCGGGAAAAAGGGAATCTGCTGCCAGCTGTGCAGTCATGGTCCCTGTCGGATTACTCCCAAAGCTCCTTACGGGATCTGCGGAGCTACTGCTGATACTATTGTTGCTCGAAATCTGGCCCGTTTAACAGTGCACGGAGTGTCAGCCTATACCCATCACCTGGAAGAATTGTGTAAAACTCTGAAAGCCACTGCGGAAGGGAAAACTACCTTCACCATTGGCGATCCTGATAAATTGAAAGCTCTGGCTCAGGTACTGGGGCTGGAGCCGGAACAGCCGGTGAATGAACTGGCCAAAGCGGTAGCGGATATTGTGCTGGTGGAATTGCGCAAAGGAGCCGATGAACCTCTGGCTCTGGTCAAGTTGTTTGCTCCTCCTACCAGAATTCAGGCCTGGGAGAAGCTGGGGATTGTTCCCGGCGGTCCTCTGTCCGAGGTGCGGGATGCTTTGACCAAAACCATGTCCAACATCACCAGTGACCCGGTAGATCTGTTACTCACTACTTTGCGGCTTGGCATTGCTGCCGGTTACATGGGTCTGGTAGCAACCATCACCCTGCAGGACATCCTGCTGGGCTCTCCGAAATTGGTGAAGAGTGCGGCAGACCTGGGCATTCTGGATCCTGATACGGTCAATATTGTAGCTCACGGACACGTGCCTTTAATGGCCACTGCCGTGATTGAGGCCGTCAATGACCCGGAACTGATTAAGCTGGCGGAAGCCGCTGGCGCCAAAGGCATCAAGGTCTATGGTTCCATGTGTACCGGTCAGGAGCTGATGCAGAGAAATGCCCACAATCGTTCCGGCTATGCCGGCCAGCTGGGTAACTGGATAACCCAGGAATTTATGATTGCTACCGGTGCGGTGGATCTGGTAATGATGGATATGAACTGCTCTATTCCGGCCTTGAAATATGTGGCTGACCGCTTCCACACTAAACTGATCTCCGTATCCCACATTCTGCGCATGGCCGGGGTGGAAACCAATATCGACTACAAGCCGGAAAAAGTGGCAGAACAGGCCCGGGAAATCGTGAAAATGGCCATTGCTGCTTACAAGAACCGGGGCAAGGATGTGGTGATTCCGGTCAACCAGAAGCCGGTGGTGGCAGGCTTTGGCCTGGAAAGCATAGCTTCTGCTCTGGGCGGTAGCCTGAATCCCCTGCTGGATGCTATTAAATCTGGTGCTATTAAAGGGGTAGTCGCGGTAGTAGGTTGCACCAACAACCGCAATGGTCATGATTCCATGGGCATCGCCCTCACTAAAGAGCTGATTAAGCGGGATATTCTGGTGATCAATTCCGGTTGTATGTCCAGCGCTACCGAAAATGCCGGTCTGATGGACCCTGCAGCTGCGGAACTGGCCGGTTCCGGTCTGAAGGCGGTTTGCCAGTCCCTGGGCATTCCTCCTGCTTTGAACTTCGGTTCCTGTGTGGATATCGGCCGTATCGGGGTAGTGGTAACTGAATTGGCCAATGCCCTGGGTGTAGATCCTTCCCAGCTGCCGGTAGCAGCTTCTGCGCCTGAGTATCTGGAACAAAAAGCAGTTGCCGATGGGGCTTTTGCCGTAGCCTTTGGTTTACTAACCCATTTGGCACCTGCGCCACCGGTACTGGGCTCTGAACTGGTAACCAGGATTCTTACCAAAGATGTGGAAGACCTGACCGGCGGTCGCTTCCTGGTGGAACTGGATCCCGTTAAAGCTGCCGATGCCATTGAAGCCCATATTCTGAAAAAGCGCCAGGCCCTGGGCATTTAACCGGGGAGGAAGGAAGGCGGCAGTCGCTGACTGCTGCCTTTCTGTGTTATAATAACTCTAAGAGAGAATGGGAAGGATGGGAGAAAAGATGTTTAACAGTGTTGCGGAACTGAAAGAAGCTTTTCGCCAGCAGGGTTATATCGGGGAAGAGGAGATCATAACCACTGTTTATCTGGCCTTGAAACTGGGCAAGCCCCTGTTGATTGAAGGAGCACCTGGAGTAGGGAAAACGGAAATTGCCAAGGTATTAGCCCGGATTTTTAACACCGAACTGGTGCGCCTGCAGTGCTATGAGGGTCTGGATGAAGCTAAAGCCCTGTACGAATGGAACTATCAAAAACAATTGATTGCTATCCAGATGGCCAAGGAGATGGGCTGTGTAGCTCCGGGGGCAGATAATCTCTTTTCCGGAGAATATCTGCTGGAAAGGCCTCTGCTCAAGGCCATTCGTGCTGAAAAACCGGTAGTATTGCTGATCGATGAAGTGGATAAGACGGAAACGGAGTTTGAGGCTTTCCTCTTCGAAGTACTGAGTGATTTTACTGTTTCCATTCCTGAGCTGGGGACCATGGTGGCCCGAACCCGGCCGATTGTGATTCTGACCTCCAATGCGGAACGGGAGCTGTCTGATGGTTTAAAGCGCCGTTGTGCCTATCTCTACATTGAATACCCCTCCTATGACAAGGAACTGGCAATTATCCGCACCAGAGTGCCGGAAGCTGAGGAACAGTTGGCCCGACAGGCTGCGGCGGTGGTTCAGACTTTGCGGCAAATGGACCTCAGCAAGAAGCCTTCCATTGCCGAGACGCTGGACTGGGTCCGGGGACTGCTGGCCCTGGGCGCAGCAGAAGTAAATGCCCGGAACCTGGAGCAGACAATGAATTTACTGCTGAAGCACCGGGAAGACCGGGAAATGGTCAAGGAAGCCGGTGGTTGTGCTGGTTTATGCCAGCGGGCAGGATGTGGAAGAAGGGATAAATAATGGATATGCTGGCCCGTTACTTGCGCTTTATTATCGCCCTGCGCAGCCTCAGTTTGCGTATCAGCACTGCTGAAGTGATGGATGGGCTGGAGGCCTTACTTGCTGTGGACTGGACCAGCCGCTCCCAGGTAGAGACTGCTCTCATCACTACCCTGGCTAAAGACGCCCGCAGCCGGCGGCTGGTGCGCCAGGCCTTTGCCAGTTATTTTCGGCCTCCGGAGCAGGTAGCGGAAATGCTAGCCCAGTATGCGGCTCAGCAGCAGGAACAGGCCCAGCAGCTGGCTGAAGCGGAGGCGGAGCTGGTTTTCACCGGTCCGGAGGAAGAGTGGACTCAGGAACTGCAATTATCCCAGGAAGATAAAGAAACCTATGCCCGCCTGCCGGAAGGGGAAAAGCAAAAACTGCGGGATTTTTTACAGCAGTACGCAGCTGGAAACCAGATTGTGGACCCGCGCGGCCTGATGGAAAGGGTGGTGCAAAGTCAGCTCAATTACTGGAAACGCAAACTGCTGGCTGAAGAGGAAGAACGAGAAAGCAGGCAGGTGCAGTTGAAACCCCTGGAGACAGGGGATGCGGAGCTGGATGCCATGCTGAGCCAGCTGGTAGTGAATGTGCCGGAAGAGGATAGCTTGCTCTATCAGGATATGAAGAACATCGAAGATGAGGACTTGCCCCGGGTAACCCGCCTGATTCAGCAGCTGACCCGGCGGCTGGCGGTGAAAATTTCCCGCCGTTACCGGCAAAGCCAGCGCCGTCGTTTACTGGATCTGCGCCGTACTATTCGCCACAATATCCAGTACGGGGGAGTAATGTTTCGGCTCAAATATCGACATCATCGCCTGGATAAACCCCGGGTAGTGCTGATCTGTGATGTTTCCGGTTCCATGGCCCGTTATGCCCGGTTTGTCCTGCAGTTCGTCTATGGTCTGGCCGGAGCGGTCCGGGATGTGGAAGCCTTCGTTTTCGCCGAGGACCTGGAACGCATTACACCGGTATTGAAACAAAGGCAGGGTTTTGCCGAAACCATGAGTGAGATCATGGCCCGCAGCAAGGTCTGGGGGCAGGGTACTAACCTGGCTCAGGCCCTGGCCCAGCTGGAACGGGATTATCAGCGGGTGCTGACTCCTTCCACGCTGGTGATTTTGCTCAGTGACGGCAAGACCACCGGGCTGGAACAGGCAGCAGCCCGGCTTAAGAAGGTGCGGGGACGGGTCAAGCATATCCTCTGGCTCAATACCCTGCCCCGCAAGGAGTGGCCTCTGACCCGGGCCCCCAGGTTACTGGGGCAACATGCCCGCTTACTGGAGTGCAACACTATCAGTCATCTGGAACAAATTTTGTCCCGCCATCTCTCATTTGCTTGACGATAGCTGGTAGAGGTTTTATAATGTAATTAGAAATGATTATCGTTATGAGAGGGGACGGGGCCATGAAACAGACCCGGATGACCAGACAAAAAAAGATAATCCTTGAGGTTCTGCGTTCCACCAGGTCTCATCCTACTGCTGACTGGATCTACATGGAGGCACGCAAGCAGATTCCTAACCTGTCCCTGGGGACTGTGTACCGCAACCTCAACCAGCTGGCGGAAATGGGCGAGATTCTGGAATTGAATTATGGCAGCAGTTTCAGCCGTTTTGATGGCAATCCGGTACCCCACTATCATCTGGTTTGTGAAAACTGTGGCCGGGTTTATGACCTGGAACTGCCGGTAATGCACCAGCTGGAAACTTCCGCAGCTGCGGTGAGTGGGGCGGAAATTCGGGGACATCGCCTGGAATTTTACGGGATTTGCAACCACTGTAAAAGGGAACAATATCAACAGTAGAGGTAAACTGTATAAAAACACCCCCCTGACAGTAGCTTGTGCCAGTCAGGGGGAATTTATTTTTTCTGGATGATAGCTATAAACAGTTCGGTCAGCTCCGGGTCAAACTGGGTGCCGCTGGCCGCTGCCAGCCGCAGCAGGGCTTCATCCCGGGACAGGCCCTTGCGGTAAGGGCGGTCAGTGGTGAGAGCATCATAGGTGTCAGCTATGGCCAGGATGCGGCTTTCCAGGGGGATGGCCTTTCCTGCCAGACCGACAGGATAACCGGATCCATCCCAGTGTTCGTGGTGGTGGAGAATGATGCGGGCCTGTTGACTGAAACCGTCCATCACACCAATAATCTGGCTGCTAATGCGGACATGAGTTTGCATGGCGGCATATTCCTCTTTAGTAAGGTCTGTCGGCTTACCCAGCAGGTGTTCGGGAATACCGATTTTGCCGATATCATGGAACAGGGCAGCTTCCTCCAGAATTCGTAGTCTCTCGGCGGGTAAACCGATTTTTTTACCCAGCAGGAGGGCATAATCTGCCACTCGCAGGCTGTGACCGGCGGTATAATGGTCCTTGGCATCCAGGGCGGCCAGCAGGGACTGGATGGTACCCCGGTAGATTTGTTGTTGTTCACTTAGAGAACGGATCAAGCGTTTTTCAATACGATCCAGTTCATTTTTCTGGTGGGAAATGGTGTTGGCCGCGCCAAAGACAATGCGATACTGGACAATAAAGAGGATGAAAAAACTGGCTCCAATCAGGCCCCAGACACTAAGGGCCACCTGTTTAAGTTTGGCAAAAAGTTCTTCAGTATTCCAGTAGGCTTCATATATGCCGGTAATCTTGCCATTGATTTCGATGGGCAGATAGACTTCAATTAATTCCTGATAGTTTTTGGTCAGGCCGGCTGCTTCGGCATGGGCGGTAGCAGAGTAGTCATCGGTAAATTCTGCTATGATCTGTCCGCTTAATGCGGTTTTGATATCCGGGTTATTGGGTTCCTGCTTTCCGATATATTTGTGATCAGTGGAATAGACGATCATTCCCTGCGAGTTCCAGAGCTTGATGAGCAAGACCTGGTTGCTGGCCAGATAGGCATTGAAGAAATTATCCAGCTCAGCCAATCGCCTGGGAGCAGGAATGGCAGCAAAGTCCGTCGAATTTATATGATCACGCATTAAGGGCAGTTGCTGAGCCTTGATTTGCTGCTTGAACAGCCAGATGGCCGTTTCTTTAATGGTATTATTCAAATCAAAACCCAGGATTGCACCTAAGATTATCATTGTTGCAATACTGTAGATGGCAAACTTTCTAACCACTGTCCGGTGCCTCCTCAGACACAGTTCAACACAAAATCGTTATAATTGTAGAATAAATTCGCTACAATTTCAATAGCCATTTTGCGCTATGAATTTATTTGCAGACTACTGAAAAAAATTGCAGATAGTTTCTGCAAATGATTGCGGAGTCGGGAGGTTGTCTGGCAAAATATTGCCATCTACTTATTTTTATCACTTGAATTTACTGAAAAATCTTAATTTTGGCCTGTTTTTTGCATAACTTATAGTCACGGCAAAGACAGGCTACAAATATGGGCATTTGTCTTTGAGTGATAGACAATAAAAGGGAGTAAAGGAGGAGATAGGGGATGAAGTTGTTCGAGTACATGGCCAAGGAAATCTTTCGCCAGGAAGGCATTGCTGTGCCGGCTGGACGAGTTGCGAACACCCCTGAGGAAGCAGCCCGGGCGGTGGCGGAACTCGGGCCGGCGGCTTTGAAATCCCAGGTGCTGGTAGGGGGCCGGGGCAAAGCGGGAGGCATCAAGTTTGCCAGCACCCCGGAAGAAGCTCTCCAGGTGGCAGAGCAATTGCTGAACATGGAAATCAAGGGCTATCGGGTGGAAACCTTGCTGGTGGAACAAAAGATAGGGATCGAAAAGGAGATCTATGTAGCGATTACAGTGGATGGCAGCGCCCGCAGACCCCTGTTAATCGCATCGGCCCAGGGGGGCATGGATATCGAGGAAGTGCCGGAAGAATACCTGGTCAAGCTGCATCTGGATATCAACCGGGGGATTATGCCCTATCTGGCCCGGGAAATCAGCCGGCGGCTGGGTTTGGCTGGAGATATATACAAGCAGATGACTGTGCTCCTGCAGAAATTGTGGCAGATCTTCCGCCGCTATGATTGTGAACTGGTGGAAATCAATCCTCTGGTGATAAGTGAGGGCAAATTGCTGGCTGCTGATGGCAAAATTAACATTGATGATGAAGCGGCTTTCCGCTATCCGGCAGGATTGCCCAGGGTGGAGGAACGGACAGAACGGGAGAGGCTGGCCCATGAACTGGGGATTTCTTACGTAGAGCTGGACGGGGATATCGCTGTTATGGCCAATGGAGCCGGGATTACCATGGCCACCCTGGATATTTTGCAATATTATGGCGGGCGAGCCCGCAATTTCATGGATGCTGGCGGCGGTGCCAGTGAAGAGGCCACTGCCAGGGCCCTGGAAATTCTTCTTTCCACTCAGCCCAAAGCCATACTGATCAACATCTTTGGCGGGATTACCCGTTGCGATGATGTGGCCCGGGCTTTCGTCAGGGTCAAGGAAAAACTGGGCATCACTGTGCCGGTTGTGATTCGCCTGGTGGGAACCAACCAGGAAGAAGGGGTGGCTATCCTGAAGGAAATCGGGGTAGAAGCCTATGAATCCATGGCAGAAGCAGCGGCCAAAGTGGTAGAACTGGCCAAACAAGCAGGTTAAGGGGGAGCAGGGAGATGGCGATTATTATTAACAAAGATACAAGGGTACTGGTGCAGGGGATTACCGGTAATCAGGGCAGTTTTCATACCCGCCAGATGCTGGCTTATGGTTCCAATATCGTAGCCGGGGTTTCCCCGGGCAAGGCCGGACAGGAAGTGCATGGGGTACCGGTATTTGATACGGTAGCTCAGGCGGTGGAAGCGGTTCAGCCCACAGCTTCCATTATCTTCATACCGGCGCCACTGGTAAAGGATGCAGCTTTTGAAGCCATAGATGCCGGTCTGAAAACGGTGGTTATCATTACCGAGCATGTACCCTTACATGATGAAATGGAAATCATGGCTTTTGCCCGGGAACGGGGGACAACTGTAGTCGGGCCTAACACCTTCGGGATCATTTCTCCGGGTCAGTGCAAAATGGGGATTATGCCCAACCAGATTTTCCTGCCCGGTAAAGTAGGGGTAGTAGCCCGCAGTGGCACCCTGTCCTATGAGATCGTCTACAACCTGACCCGACAGGGACTGGGGCAATCTACCGTAGTAGGCTTGGGCGGTGACCGGGTAGTGGGGCTGTCCTTTGTCGATGTGTTACAACAGCTGGAGGCTGACCCGGACACGGAAGCGGTGATCCTGGTCGGGGAAATCGGCGGTAATGCTGAAGAAGTGGCGGCGGAATATATCAAGACCATGACCAAACCGGTGGTGGCCTTCCTGGCCGGCAAGAGCGCGCCTCCTGGCAAGCGTATGGGCCATGCTGGCGCCATTGTGGAACGGGGCAAAGGCACTTTTGCCAGCAAGGTGGAGGCTCTGACGGCAGCAGGAGCCCGGGTAGCGGAATTGCCCTGGCAGGTACCGGAATTGCTTAAGCAGGCGCTCAAGAAATAAGGAGGGGGCGAGGTAATGAGGGAGAAACTGGCAGCCTGGGAAAAGAAAGTGGAAGAAAAGATATTGCCCAGGACACCGGAGCGACAGGCAAAGTTTGCTACCACTTCAGAGATTGAGATCAAAAGACTTTACACTCCGGAAGATACAAAAGACCTGGATTATCTGGAACAGCTGGGTTTCCCGGGAGAATATCCCTTTACCCGTGGGGTTCAGCCCACCATGTACCGGGGCCGATTCTGGACCATGCGCCAGTATGCCGGGTACGGCACAGCTGCGGAAACCAACCGCCGCTTCCATTACCTGCTGGAACAGGGTCAAACAGGGCTTTCGGTGGCTTTTGACCTGCCTACCCAGATTGGCTATGATTCAGATCATCCCATGGCCCGGGGGGAGGTAGGCAAAGTGGGGGTGGCTATCGATTCCCTGCAGGACATGGAAATTCTTTTGCAAGGCATACCCCTGGATAAAGTCTCCACCTCGATGACTATCAATGCCCCGGCAGCAGTGTTGCTGGCTATGTACATCGTGGTAGGGGAAAAACAGGGGGTCAGGCCAGAACAGCTCAATGGCACGATCCAGAATGATATTCTCAAGGAATATATCGCCAGAGGAACCTATATTTTCCCGCCAGAACCCTCCATGCGCCTGATTACCGATATTTTTGCCTTCTGTTCCCGGCATGTACCCAACTGGAATACCATCAGTATCAGTGGTTATCACATCAGGGAGGCGGGTTCGACGGCGGTTCAGGAAGTAGCTTTTACCCTGGCCAATGGCATCGCCTATGTGGAAGCAGCCATCAAAGCCGGGCTGAAGGTGGATGATTTTGCACCCCGTTTATCTTTCTTCTTTAATGCCCATTCCAATTTCTTTGAGGAAATCGCCAAGTTCCGGGCAGCGCGCCGGATCTGGGCCAAAATCATGCGGGAACGTTTTAAGGCGGAAAATCCCCGCTCCTGGATGTTGCGTTTCCATACCCAGACGGCAGGGTGTACCCTGACAGCCCAGCAACCTGATACCAATATAATGCGGGTGGCTTTCCAGGCTTTGAGTGCAGTTCTGGGGGGAACCCAATCCCTGCATACCAATTCCCGGGATGAGGCCCTGGCTTTGCCGACCGAGGAATCAGCCCTGATTGCCCTGCGGACCCAGCAGGTGATCGCCTATGAAACCGGGGTAACGGATACCATTGATCCCCTGGCTGGTTCTTACTTCATTGAGTCCTTGACTTCTGAGATTGAGAACAGGGTCTGGCAGTACCTGAACAAAATTGAGGAAATGGGCGGGGCAGTCCGGGCTATTGAGCTGGGATACCAGCAGAAGGAGATTCAGGAAGCAGCCTTTCGCTACCAGATGGAAATCGAATCCGGAGAGCGGATTGTCGTAGGAGTCAACAAGTTCGTGCTGCCGGAGGAAAAACAGCCGCAAATCCTGCGGGTGGATCCGGCGGTAGGAAGGGAACAGGCGGCCCGGTTACAGGCTTTGAAACAGGAGAGGGACAACCTGGCAGTTGCCAATGCCTTGCAAAACCTGAAGGAGACGGCCTGTAGCACGGATAACTTGCTGCCTGCCATCCTGCAGGCGGTCAGAGTATATGCTACTCTGGGCGAAATTTGTGATACTTTGCGGCAGGTGTTCGGAGAACATCAGCAGCATTTGACAATATAGAGTTATGGGAGAAAGAGGGGGGTAGCAGGTGGAGAAAAAAATCAGGGTTTTGGTGGCCAAACCCGGTCTGGACGGTCATGACCGGGGGGCAAAAATCGTAGCCCAGGCGCTCAGAAATGCCGGCATGGAAGTGGTCTATACCGGGCTCAGGCAAACCCCGGAACAGATTGTGGCCACGGCCATTCAGGAGGATGTGCAGGTAATCGGGCTCAGTTGTCTGTCCGGAGCCCATAATGAGCTTTTTCCCCGGGTAATGGAACTGCTGCGGGCCCAGGGGATTGAGGACATACTGGTGATTGGCGGGGGGATTATACCACAGGAAGATATCCCGGGCCTGAAAGCGGCCGGTCTGGCGGAAATATTCACTCCTGGTACGCCCACTTCCGCCATTGTGGAGTTTATTCAAGAGCGGCTGGGAGGTGATGGTCATGCTGAAGAAAATTGACCATCTGGGCATTGCCGTCCGCTCCTTAGAAGAGGGGCTGGCTCTCTACCGGGATATTCTGGGCCTGGAAGTGAAGGGAATTGAGGAGGTACCGGCCCAGAAAGTCCGGGTGGCCTTCCTGCCTGTCGGGGAAACCAAGGTGGAGTTGCTGGAATCAACTGACCCCGATGGCCCCATTGCCAAATTCATTGCCAGCAAAGGGCCGGGGTTGCAGCATGTGGCCTTCCGGGTGGAAAACCTGGAACAGACACTGGCGGAGCTGAAAGCGCAAGGGGTTCCGCTGATCGATGAGACCCCACGCCAGGGGGCAGGAGGAGCCAGAATTGCTTTTCTCCATCCCAAAGGCACCCAGGGCCTCTTGATTGAACTTTGTGAACGGCAGGAGGGGAAATAATGGCGACCATTGAAGAAAAACTGCAAGAACTGGCCGCCCGCCGGGAAAAGTTCAAGCTAGGGGGCGGAATCAAGCGCATCCAGCGCCAGCATATGGCCGGTAAAATGACAGCCCGGGAGCGGATTGAGCTGCTCCTGGACCCAGGCTCCTTTGTGGAAACCGATATGTTTGTCCAGGGGGAAGCGCCGGAATTTGGCAAGAGTGATGAACAGCTGGGTGAAGGGGTTGTCACCGGTTATGGTACCATCAATGGCCGGCTGGTTTACGTTTTTTCCCAGGATTTTACCGTCTATGGCGGGGCCCTGGGGGAAATGCATTCTCTCAAAATTTGCAAAATCATGGACCTGGCCATGAAATCGGGGGTCCCGGTGATCGGGCTCAATGATTCGGGGGGTGCCCGTATCCAGGAAGGAGTGATGGCCCTTTCCGCTTATGGCAATATCTTTTACCGCAACACCCTGGCCTCAGGGGTGATACCCCAGATATCGGCCATTATGGGGCCCTGTGCCGGTGGAGCCGTCTATTCCCCGGCTATCACCGATTTTATCTTTATGGTGCAGGAGACTTCCAAGATGTTTATCACCGGTCCGCAGGTGATTAAGGCTGTTACCGGGGAGGATGTTTCCACTGAACAACTGGGAGGTGCCATGACCCATAACCATGTCTCCGGGGTGGCCCAGTTCCTGGCTCATAATGAAGAGGACTGTTTGCGGCAGATACGCACCCTCCTTTCCTATATACCTCAGAACAATATGGAGGAACCGCCCCGGGTGGAGCCACGGGAGCCCTTCGGCCGGGCGGAAGACATCCTGAAAATCGTGCCCACAGAACCTAACAAACAGTATGATGTCCGGGATGTCATCCAGGCAGTAGTGGATGGGGGCGAATTCTTCGAAGTTCATCGCTACTGGGCGGAAAACTGTGTGGTGGGCTTCGCCCGTTTGGATGGCTACAGTGTGGGCATTGTGGCCAACCAGCCCAAAGTGCTGGCCGGTTGTCTGGATATCAACAGCGGGGACAAAATCGCCCGGTTTGTCCGTTTCTGTGATTGCTTCAATATCCCCATCATCACTTTTGTGGATGTACCTGGCTTTTTGCCAGGCACGGCCCAGGAATACGGGGGTATTATTCGTCACGGAGCTAAAATCCTTTATGCTTACTCAGAGGCGACAGTGCCGTTGATGACGGTGATTTTACGCAAGGCTTACGGAGGAGCTTATGTGGCCATGTGCAGCCGCTCGCTGGGGGCTGATGTGGCCCTGGCCTGGCCGACAGCGGAAATCGCCGTTATGGGTCCCGATGGTGCAGCCAATATCATCTTCAAGGATGAAATCAACAGTGCCGATAATCCAGAGGAAGTGCGGGCGCGCCGGACGGCGGAATACCGCGAAAGGTTTGCCAACCCCTATGTGGCCTGTGCCAAGGGGCTGGTGGATGACGTTATCGATCCCCGGCAGACCAGGGCACGCTTGATTCAGTCCCTGCACATGCTGCGCAATAAACGGGAAAGCCGGCCGCCGAAGAAACACGGCAATATTCCGTTCTAAAGGAGGGAGAGCCGTGTTTAAAAAAATCCTGATTGCCAATCGGGGAGAAATTGCGGTTCGGATTATCCGGGCCTGTCATGAACTGGATATCGCCACTGTGGCCGTTTATTCCGAAGCGGATGCCCATAGTTTGCATGTGCAGCTGGCCGATGAGGCCTATTGTCTCGGGGGCCCCCGCAGCTACCTGAAGGCGGAAAAAATCATCGAGGTGGCTGTCAAAGCTGGTGCCCAGGCGGTGCATCCCGGCTATGGCTTCCTGGCGGAAAACGCTGATTTCGCCCGGCGCTGTGCTGAAAACGGTCTGGTCTTTATCGGCCCCTCCCCGGAGGCCATCGAAGCCATGGGGGATAAAGCGGTGGCCCGGGAAACCATGATCAAGGCCGGAGTGCCGGTAGTACCAGGCAGTGAAGCTATTATTGAGTCGGAGGCAGAAGCGTTGAAACTGGCTACCAGAATGGGCTTTCCTGTGCTGTTAAAAGCAGCTGCCGGCGGGGGCGGCCGGGGGATGCGGATTGTCCGGCAGAAGTCGGAGTTTGCCGAGGCCTGGCGGGCAGCCCGTTCTGAAGCCCAAACCTGGTTTAATAATCCTGATGTCTATCTGGAAAAATATCTGGAGAACTGCCGTCACATCGAGTTTCAAATTCTGGCTGATAACCACGGCAACGTAGTTTATCTGGGAGAACGGGACTGTTCGGTACAGCGCCGGAATCAGAAATTGATTGAAGAAGCGCCGTCTCCTGCCCTCAGCAGCCGCTTGCGCGAAATCATGGGGGGAGTGGCGGTCCGGGCAGCTCAGGCCGTTAACTATTCCGGTGCTGGCACGGTGGAATTTCTCCTGACCCGGGATGGCGACTTTTATTTCATGGAAATGAACACCCGGATTCAGGTAGAGCATCCCGTGACTGAAATGATTACCGGAATCGATTTGATCAAGGAGCAAATTCGCATTGCGGCCGGAGAGCCTCTGGGTTATGAGCAAAAGGATATCCAGATCCGCGGCCATGCCATTGAATGCCGGATCAATGCCGAAGACCCCTTTAACAATTTCCTGCCCAATCCAGGTACTATCACCTTTTACCGTCCGCCGGGCGGTTTCGGGGTGCGACTGGACAGTGCAGCTTACCAGGGGTATACTATTACTCCCTTCTACGATTCCATGATCGGCAAACTGATTGTCTGGGGGCATGACCGGCAGGAAGCCATTCAGCGCATGCGCCGCTGTCTCAAGGAATTTCTCATTGAAGGAGTAACTACCACCATCCCCTTTCATCTACAGGTGCTGGATAATTTCTATTTTCAGAAAGGGGAGGTCTATACCAATTTCCTCACTACCCGCATGGGACCCCTGGCACCCAAGGAAAAAGCAGCGGTGCGCCCGCCGGTGGCTGAGGCTGTACCTCGACCTGGACCTGAAGCGGTAAAGGCGGTTACCGGCAGTGACAATCAGAGGGTGGCCGGGACCGGAGGGGAACTGACCCCGGAATTGCTGGCAGTGATTGCTGCAGCCGTGGATGCAGTCAGTGATGGCAAGCCGTTACAGATAAGAGAAATCAGGAGAGCAGACAGGGACGGCGGTTTGGCTGGCGGCAGTCCCTGGCGAGTGCTGGGATTGTATCAGCAGATGCAAAGCAGACTGCTGAGGTAGGAAGGGGAGAGATGCATGAAAAAGTTGCGAATAACCATTAATGGCATAGCTTATGAAGTTCTGGTGGAGGAACTGCCCACTGAAGCCGGGTCCCAGACGCCGGCCACCATTCAGCGTCCGGCGCAACCGGCGGCGACACCGCCGCCTCCTGCGATGGCTGCCCCGGCACCGGCTGCCGGTGGCAACGGCCAGGTTACTGCTCCCATGCCGGGGGTAATCAAAGGTGTAAAGGTCAAGCCGGGGGATAAGGTAGATGTCGGGCAGGTGCTGGTGATACTGGAAGCGATGAAAATGGAAAATGAAATTGCTGCCAAACAGGCTGGTACCGTTAAGGAAGTGCTGGTCAGTGAAGGCCAGAACGTGAGTATGAATGAAGTGCTGGTAGTAATAGAATAAAAAGAGGGCGAAGAGCCCTCTTTTACATTTTATGCCCGGTGGGATGGGGCTGGCCAGTTTGTCCCATCATACCGGATTCAGCCATCATCATTTTCATTTCTGCCATCATGGCTTTCATGTCTTTGATTAATTGCATCATTTTTTCTTTCTGTTCACCATTCATCGTAGACAGCATTTTTTCCATTTGCATAATTCTGGTCTGTTGTTCAGCCATCATTTTAGCCATTTTTTCCTTCATCATGCCCTGTTTCATATTCATGCTGGTTTGTTTTGCATCCATCATTTTATCAGCCAGTTCGGGACTGTTGTTTAAGGTTATTAAATTTTTCTGGGCCAGTTTGGCCAGCAGTGTTACTGCTTCGGCGCGGGTAATTTCCTGATGGGGGCGCAACTGGTTGTTTTCCTCTGCAGGCACCAGTACACCTTGCTGTACGAGATAAGCAACGGCCTTGCGGTCTGCATCCGGGATATCCTGCTGGTCATTGTATGCAGACAGGAGTGCGGTGGTTTCTTCAACGGTTAAAGCCTCAGCGGCGCTATTTAAACCGAACAGATCTACAATACCTTTAATTACTGCTACCCGGTGAGTCATGGTCAGGCTGGCTTCTTTGCCGGATACCCTGGTAAGTAAACGGTTGAGATGCTTCAGGTCCATTTTCATGTCGGGATGAAACTGGCCGTTTCCCGTACCCTTTACCATTCCTTTACTTTGCATGAACTGAATATAAGGGGCGGCGGGATGGTTGGTTATGTCGCTAAACTGAGTTTCAGCAGCGAAACTCAAAGATGGCACAGCCAGCACAGCTGCAGTTACAAAGGTTACAATTGTTTTTTTCATAATACAGTCCCCCTTCGCTATTAATTAGTTTATCTATTACATAGTGTAATATACATTTTTGGCTAAAATATGTCGAATTTATGAAGATTTTGTGAAGATGTTGTGAAGACGTTATTATATTTTTACTGTATTTCCCAGCTCTCACCCGGATTAAGGATAATTACTTCCGCTCCTGTTTCCGCTTCTACCCGCTGTTTGAAACTGGTGGCATCCTGGGCGATCAGGGGCCAGGTGTTGTAATGCATGGGGATCACATAACGGGGGGTAAGCATTTTCACCGCCTCCAGGGCATCATCAGGACCCATGGTGAAATTATCCCCGATGGGGATAAAGGCTACATCCAGCACATGCCGGCGGCCGATCAAGGCCATATCTCCAAAGAGTCCCGTATCGCCGGAATGATAGAGGGTCAAGCCATCCATTTCCACGATAAAGCCACAGGGGTTGCCCAGATAGATGGCAGGGTATTCGCCGCTGGAACTGCCATGCAGAGCCGGGGTTAGCTTGATTCTCACCGGGCCGAAATTGTAGCTGCCGCCGATATGCATGGGATGGACAGTGGCCCCCTGGGTGGCACAGTAGTTGGCGATTTCAAAAACGCTGACAATGGTGCCATTGCTCTGGCGGGCGATAGCCACACTATCTCCCAGGTGATCACCATGGCCGTGACTGACCAGGATATATTCGGCCTGGATTTCCCCGGGCTGATGTTTGGCGACGGGATTGCCGGTCAGAAACGGATCGATGGCAACTCGAGTCTGGTTTCCTGCCAGCCAGAAGCCGGCATGACCGAGAAATGTAATCTTCATATCTCTCAACCTCCTGAAATAATTTTCTGATTATATTTTAACTGCTGGTGCAAACTTTGCCAAATTCAGTTATAATAGGAGAAGATAAAGGAGGGGTAAAAATTGCTGAAAAATAAAGGTGAGCTGGCTTTACTGGTAGTGACCCTGATCTGGGGCACTACTTTTATTGTGACTAAGCTGGGGCTGGGGGAGATGCCGCCATTTAGCTATCTGGCCATCAGGTTTACCATTGCGGCTCTGGTGCTGGGGGTGATCTTCTGGCAGCAGATTAAAGCCCTGCCGGCGGGGGGCTGGTGGGCAGGGATCAAGCTGGGATTGGTTCTGGGCGCTGGCTTTGTTCTGCAGACCCTGGGCTTATTGAGCACTACTGCCTCCAAGTCAGCTTTCATAACCGGCCTGGCGGTGGTATTAACCCCGGTAGTAGCTTTTTTCCTTTACGGGCAAAAACCCTCCCGGGCAGTCTGGTTGGGGTCACTGCTGGCTTTCACCGGGCTGGCTTTGCTTTCCTGGTCTCCGGAACTGGTGCAGGGCGAGTTTAACCGGGGAGATGTACTGACCCTGCTGTGTGCCATTGCCTTTGCCCTCCATATTGTGCTGGTTTCCCGTTATGCCGGCCGCTACCCTACCGGCCCCTTTACCTGGCTGCAGTTACTGGTGATCGGTTTGGGTTGCTGGCTGTTCTCCTGGTGGACCGGGGAAAGCTGGCTGATGGCCGGAAAGGCAACCTGGCTGGGTTTACTGTACATGGGGGTAATAGCCACCGGTCTGGTATTATTTTTGCAAAACTGGGGCCAGCGCTTTACATCGGCCCAGCGGGCAGCTATAATCTTTACTCTGGAGCCAGTTTTTACAGCGGTGTTTGCATTTGTCTTTCTAAGAGAGACACCAACCCTGCAGCTGTGGCTGGGAGGGACATTGATTTTAGCAGGGATTCTTTATTCGGAAATCGGGGATCAGCGCATAAAATCCCGGGAACTGGAAATAATGGAGGCGAATGATGGGTAAGTCGATTGTACCAGCAGGGAAAACTATGATACAATAATGGTAGCACAATCGAGTTGTTATGCAACACAGGAGAGGAAGGAGTGCGGACCATGGCACCACAAACCAAACATGAGCAGATATTGCAGTATATTGAGGCATTACCGGTTGGAACCAAGGTTTCGGTGCGGCGAATTGCCCGGGAGCTGGAAGTAAGTGATGGTACAGCCTATCGGGCCATCAAGGAGGCGGAGGCCCAGGGGCTGGTCAGTTCCATTCCCAAAGTAGGTACAGTGCGGATCGAAACTCCGGAGGCACGGGAAATTGAGGATCTAACCCTGGCTGAAATCAAGCGCCTGGTTGAGGGTACAGTGCTTACAGGTGAAGAGTATTTGAGCCGAGGGATTAAAGCTTTTACAATTGGAGCGTCAACGGTGGATGTATTGCCCCATTATGTTGAAGAGGGCAGTGTCTTTATTGTGGGTAACCGTACTGATGCTCAGCGGGCGGCCCTGGAGCTGGGGGCCCATCTGCTGATTATCGGGGGCTTTACCCCGGAAGAAGAGATTATCCAGCTGGCCCGGCAAAAAAATCGGGCGGTCATTTCCACCCCCTATGACACTTTTGCTGTGACCAGTATTATTAACCGGGCCCTGCTGGCAGCCATGCCGGACAAGGAGATTGTGCTGGTAGAAGATGCTATGGTGCGGGAGTTTCGCTATTTAAAAGCAACTGACCGGATTGCAGACTGGCACGCCGCGGTGGAGAAATATCACCACAGCCGTTTCCCTGTTTTGAACGAGGCCGGGGAGGTTATTGGCCTGGTTACCCCCGTAGATGTGTTTGGTCGGGAAGAGGATGAACCGATTTCGGCGGTAATGCGGCCGGCAGTTACAGTTGAACAGGATGTCTCCATTGGTCATGCCGCCCGTCTGATGATCTGGGAGGGCCAGGAGCTGCTACCTGTAGTGGATGACAGGGGCAGGGCAGTGGGGGTGCTCAGCCGGCAGGATATTATCAATGCCTACCAGCATCTGCAGAAGCAGCCCCATATAACTGATACCCTGGATAATATTGTCCTTTCCGGTTTTCGCATGGAAGATACCGAGCTGGGGGTGAAGCTGCTGGGGGAAATTACAGAATTTATGACCAATGAATTTGGCTTTGCATCGGTAGGTGTGCTGGTTACATTGATTAATTCCACCGCTTATATAGCCCTTAAACGCCGCAAACGTCTGGACTTGTCCACCGAGAGCCTAACTCTGTTACATATAGAGCCGGTACCCTTTGACCAGCAGGTAGAAGTAGAGGCTGCCGTCCTTTCCACCTCCCGTCGGGTAGCCAAAATTGAAGTAACAGTACGGCAGGGAGAGCAACTGGTGGCTAAAGCCTTTATTACCGGCAAGAACCTGGAGAGGTGAGAAGGTTGAAGAAAAAAATGGTACTGATCTGGGCCTTGACCGGGCTGGGACTGTTCTGGTTTGCCAAACTGGCTGAGGATCTAATCTATCATGAGCTTTACCCTTTTGATTCCCTGGTGTCAGGCTGGATTCAGGGCTGGCGCCAGCCCTGGCTGACCGAACTAATGCGGGCTATTACCTTTATGGGCAGCGGTAAGGCGGTTATTCCTCTGAGTTTGCTGGCTTTATGGCTGCTGGGGCATTCTCAGGCCGGGAAGCGGGCAGCCCAGCTTTCCGGGGCTGTACTCATTGGCGGAGTGGCGCTGGAGGAGAGTTTGAAGCGCCTCTTTCATCGTCCCCGGCCACCCCGGCCCTGGTTAACTGAGGCCAGTGGTTTTAGTTTTCCCAGCGGCCATGCCATGATCGGGATTATTGCTTATGGATTGCTGGCTTACTGGGCCTGGAAGCTGCTACCCCGGCCATATAACAGAATGGCAGCGGCCCTGGCGGTATTGTTGTTTTTACTTATTGGTTTAAGCCGGGTCTATCTGGGGGTACATTATCCCAGTGATGTGCTGGCGGGCTTTGCGGCAGGAGTCTTCTGGCTGGGAACCTGGTGGCTGGCAGTAAAAAATTTTAACTGGCTGGTTGACGGGCAAAGAAAGAGGAGCGTATAATAATACTTGAAATAAATAATTCCTCGTTAGGTGAGGCTACTGTATAGACAGATGCCACTGCCCAGAAATGTCGAGAGACACCAATGGGTTAGCAGATATGGCCGGCTTAAGGCTTTATCTAATGTGGCTGGCGAACAGCCTAGCTATACAGAGCTAAAACTCAAACGAGTGGGGAGTGAAGATGAAACTTGGCTTCCCATTTTCGGGAAGTTTTTTTTTTGGAGGTGATGAAGAGTATGGATGGAAGTAAAGGTAAAGATAACAGCGACGAATTACGAAGTATATTGGCAAAGGAGTGTTATCCATGGTGGAAATCTTCATCACCGAAACTAATAATAATTCACTGCAAAAAAGCCAGATTACCAAAGGGGTTTGGATTGATGTAACAGCACCTGAGCCTTATGAGATCGACCTGCTGGTTGAGCATACAGGGGTAAAGAGGGAATTTCTTTTTCACCCTCTTGATCTGGATGAGCAAGCTCGCATTGATCAAGAAGGAGACCAGATCCTGATCATTGTGGATATTCCTTACAGCGAAAGTGATCAGGATTTTTATACGGTACCTTTAGGTATTATAATTGTTAGAGATGAATTTATAATTACCGTGTGCAGTGTACAGAGCCCTGTGATTGAAGACTTTAAACGGGAAAAAGTCAAAGGTTTTTTCACCTATAAGAAAACTAGGTTCGTTTTTCAACTGTTTCAACAAATCGCCAGCTATTATTTAAAGTATTTGCGCATGATTAACCGTAAACGGGAACAAATAGAATCCATTTTGCACCAATCAATGAAAAATGAAGAAATTTTTAATCTATTAGATTTAGAAAAGAGTTTGGTCTATTTCACTACTTCCTTGAAAGCTAATGAACTGCTGATGGAAAAAATGCTGCGCTTAAAAATTTTAAACATGTATGAAGAAGACAAAGATGTACTGGAAGATGCTATAATAGAAAATAAGCAGGCTATTGAAATGGCCCACATTTACAGTAATATTTTGAGTGGAATGATGGATGCTTTTGCTTCCATCATATCCAACAATCTTAACATTGTAATGAAATTTTTAACATCGGTTACTCTTGTCTTATCGATACCTACTATGGTTGCCAGTTTCTTTGGCATGAATGTCAGTATTCCGATGCAAAATTATCCCCATGCTTTCCTGATGACAATCATTTTATCTTTATTACTATCTGTCTTGCTAGCCATCTATTTCAGGAAAAAAGACCTGTTTTAAAGGTGGTGCCGCCATTGAGTTTTGTTCATCTTCATGTTCATACTGAATACAGTTTGCTGGATGGAGCGGCCCGAATAAAAAAGCTGGTACAGAAGGCAGTCGAACTGGGTATGCCTGCCCTGGCCATCACTGACCATGGCGCCATGTTCGGCGTGATCGATTTTTATAAAACCTGCCGTCAGGCGGGGATTAAGCCCATCATTGGCTGTGAAGTGTATGTGGCTCCCCGCAGCCGCTGGCAAAAAGAGGCCAAAATGGATGAATCCCCCTATCACCTGGTGTTGCTGGCGGAAAACGAGCGGGGATATCGCAACCTGGTGACTCTGGTTTCCCTGGCTTATACCGAAGGCTTTTATTATAAACCGCGGGTGGACAAGGAGCTTTTACGCCAGCACAGTGAAGGCCTGATCGCCCTCAGTGCCTGTTTGGGAGGGGAAGTAGCCTGGCACTTGAGCCAGGGCCAGGAGGAGTTGGCCCGGCGGGCTGCGCTGGAATACCGGGAGATTTTTGGGCCGGCAAACTTTTTTCTGGAGCTGCAAAACCACTACCTGGAGGAACAGCTGCGGGTTAATGCCGGTCTGGTGCGCCTCAGCCGGGAACTGGGTTTGCCGCTGGTGGCTACCAATGATGTGCATTGTGTGGAAAAAACTGATGCGGAAGTACAGGAGATTTTACTCTGCATCCAGACCGGTAAAACCCTGGAAGATGCGGACAGGATGCAATTTGAGAGCCGGGAATTTTACCTCAAGTCCCGGGCGGAAATGGAGCTGGTACTGGGCCAGTATCCCGAAGCCCTGGATAATACCCTGGCCATTGCCGAGCGTTGCCAGCTGGAACTGGAATTCGGCCGTTTACATTTGCCCGTATATCAGGTGCCAGAGGGGCATAATTTGGACAGCTATCTGGAAGAGCTTTGCCGGGAAGGACTCAGGCAGCGCTACCAGCCGGTTACGGCGGAAATGGAGGCCCGGCTGGAATATGAACTGGGTGTAATTCGGCGGATGGGCTATTCCGGCTATTTTCTCATCGTCTGGGACTTCGTTAACTATGCCCGCCGGCAGGGGATTTTTGTCGGGCCCGGCCGGGGCAGTGCTGCCGGCAGTCTGGTGGCCTATGTGCTGGGTATCACCAACATCGACCCTCTACGTTATAATTTGCTGTTTGAGCGGTTTCTCAATCCGGAACGGGTTAGCATGCCGGATATAGATATCGATTTTTGCTTTGAACGGCGGGAAGAAGTAATTCAGTATGTGATCGAAAAATATGGAGCGGACCGGGTTTGCCAGATCATCACCTTTGGTACGATGGCGGCAAGGGCGGCAGTGCGGGATGTGGGCCGGGTACTGGGACTACCCTACGGGGAAGTGGATAGGGTAGCCAAGCTCATCCCCGCTGAACTGGGGATGACTATTGAAAAGGCCCTGCAGGTTTCCGGTGAGCTCAAGGCCCTGTATCAGGAAAAACCAGCGGTAAAGAGATTACTGGACCTGGCGGCAGCGGTGGAAGGTATGCCCCGCCATGCTTCTACTCATGCGGCCGGGGTAGTGATCGGAAAAGAACCCCTGCAGGAGGTGATCCCCCTCTATCGTTCCGCTGATGGGATTATTACCACCCAGTTTGCCAAGGAGACGGTGGAAGAAGTCGGACTGTTGAAAATGGATTTGCTGGGGCTGCGCACCCTGACGGTAATGCGGGATACCCTGGCTTATATCCGGGAAAGGCGCGGTATCGAACTGGATCTGGATCAACTGCCGTTGGATGATAGAGCGACTTATGAACTTTTAAGCCGGGGAGAAGGAATCGGTGTCTTCCAGCTGGAATCCGCGGGGATGCGGCAGCTGCTCAGGGAACTGAAACCGGAGTGTATTGATGATATCATCGCTCTGGTGGCCCTCTATCGGCCTGGCCCCCTGGGTTCCGGCATGGTGGAGGATTTTATCAGGAACAAACATGGCCAGCAGCAGATTAAATATCTGCATCCCAAACTGGAACCAATTTTGCGCTCTACCTACGGGGTGATTCTCTACCAGGAACAGGTGATGCGGATAGCTTCTGACCTGGCAGGCTTTACGCTGGGAGAAGCGGACCTGTTGCGTCGGGCCATGGGCAAGAAAAAACCGGAGGTCATTGCTGGACTGCGCCAGCAATTTGTGGAGGGGGCGGTGGCCAATGGAGTAGAAGCGGAAGTGGCCGGACAGATCTTTGATCTGATGGAATATTTCGCCGGTTATGGCTTTAATGCCAGCCACTCGGCGGCCTATGGCCTGCTGGCCTACCAGACTGCTTACTTGAAAGCCAACTATCCCGAGGAATTCATGGCTGCCTTGCTAACCTCAGTGATGGGCAATGCCGATAAAGTAGCCATTTATATCGAAGAATGCCGCCGCATGGGGATTAAGGTTCTGCCTCCGGATGTTAACCAGAGCGGGCTGGGATTCACTGTAACCGAAGCAGGAATTAGAATGGGCCTGGCAGCCATCAAGAATGTGGGGCAGGGGCCGATCCAGGCCATTATTGCGGCCAGGAACGATGGGCCTTTTCTCTCTTTCCAGGACTTATGCGAGCGGGTGGATTTATCCCAGGTCAACAAAAGAGTGCTGGAGTCCTTGATCCGCGCCGGGGCGCTGGACAGCCTGGGCGGACACCGGGCCCAGTATATGGCAGCTCTGGATTTAATGGTAGAACACGGTCAACAGGTACAACGGGAACGCGCTGGCGGCCAGCTCAGCCTGTTTGATGTGCTGGGGGAAAAGGCGGCAGCGGAAATTCCCCTGCCGCAGGTTCCTGCCTGGACGGAGGCAGATATATTACAGAATGAAAAGGAATATCTCGGGCTCTATATTTCCGGCCACCCGCTGGACCAGTTTCGCACCTTACTTCATTCTCCTGGTTTTACCCCTCTGGCGCAACTGGGGGAAATGGCTGAAGGTAAGATGGTCTACTGTGGCGGCTTGCTGGTGGAAATCAAGCCCACTCTTAGCCGGCGGGGGGAAGAAATGGCCTTTGCCTGGCTGGAGGACCTGGCCGGGAAAGTGGAGCTGGTTATCTTCGGCAGTATTTTGAAAAAATATCGGAGTCTGTTACAACCGGAACGTACCCTGGCGATTAAGGGCAAGGTCAACCACAATGATGACGGAGTAAAGCTGCTGGTGGAAGAGGTGTTGCCTCTAGAAGATTTTGTGCTGCCAGCACTGGAACCCCGGACTCCGCAATTTCGGCCTTTAATACAGGTTTATCTGCGTTTACCAGGACCCCGGGCACAAGCGGTGGAAATCCGGGAAAAAGTGCTGACCTTGCTGTCCCGTTATCCCGGCCCTCATCCGGTGGTACTGGTCTATGTCAGTCCTGCGGGGAAGGAGGCGGAATACTTGCCGGTCAACTGGCGAGTAGAGCCAGGGGAAAGCATGGTGAAGGAATTGCAAAACCTGCTGGGCGAGGGGACGGTAGTGACCAGACCCTTCACAGCCAGAACCAATGGGAAGGAGCGAAAATATGAAGCGGCACAACCGATGGCTTAAAGGAATAGCGGTGTTCATTTTAATGACCTGGTTGCTGGGCGGGCTACAGGGGGAAGCGGCCACAGCTACGGTAACAGTCACTCAAAAAGGAGCAGCGGTGAGCGGTGGACCAGGGGTAAGTTACCGGCAGTATGATATAAAAATTGGCAGCAAGAAAACCCTGCTAAAAGCAGTAAGTGTGGATTTAAAGACTCCGGGCTTACGCCTGGCCGTGGCTCTGGGCGGAGGCCAGGTGGGAAAAACCGCATCCCTGGAGGCGCTGGCCCGCAGCAAGAATGGCATTGCGGCAGTAAATGGCACTTATTTTAACTCCTATTCCGATTTTCAGCCTCAGGGCAATCTGCTGGTTGAAGGTATACCGGTTCATACCGGCAATACCGGTACTACTGCCCTGTTCACCCGGACAGGGGAGCTGTTGATGGAAAGACTGCAAAGCGAAGTAACAGGGAGTATCAATGGTTCCTGGGATTATCGCAACAACTGGTATGCCTGGGGGCTAAATCACGTCTATGCTGAAGCTGATGCCAGTGCTGTCTTCACACCGGCCCGCGGCCTTAGGACCGGGACCCGTTCCGGAAAAGAAGTGATTGTTCGTCAGGGCCGGGTGTTGGCTATCAGTGGGCCCAACTCCCAGATTCCGGCGGATGGTTTTGTTATTCATTTTGGCCCGGGATCAAAGGCTCAGGCGCAGTTCAACAAATTCAGAGTGGGCGATCGCGTACAATGGCGGTTGAACTGGCATATTGGCAGCAAAACGGGTCCTATTCTGGACTGGCGGCAGGGAGCGGTTGGTCTGGGAGCAGGGCCGCTACTGGTTAAGAATGGCCGGGTGGTAGTTAACCCGCAGGCGGAAGGAATTACTCACTGGAAACAGACGCAGGCTGCCGGGCCCAAAAGCTTTGTGGCCATCCTGCCCGGCAAGGTTGTGTTAATGGGCAATATCAGTGACGCTACCGTATACCAGCTGGCAGCAGTTTTGCAGAAACTGGGCGTCAGGGATGCCATGGCTCTGGATGGGGGAGCTTCTACCGGTCTGTACTGGCAGGGAAAATATCTTACCCGCCCGGGGCGGCTGTTGAGCAATGCCCTGGTGGTAGTACGGGGAAGTGCCTGGCCAGCTGCCCAGGTCAAACCTGGCTGGGAAATTGCCGCCGATCTGGTTAAAGCGGGCAAATTTGAGGAAGCCTTACAGTATGACCCGCAAAATCCAGATGCCCATTATCAGCTGGGGTTGAAACTGAAAGCGGCTGGGCAACTGACTGAAGCTGCCCGGCATCTGGATGAAGCTTTTCGGTTAAATCCCCGCAATGAGGAGGCTATCAATACCCTGGGCTGGCTTTATTACAGTCAGCGCCAGTATGACCTGGCAATCCAGGCTTTCCAGGAGGAAATTCGCTGGTTTCCGCAGAAAGCCAATGGTTATTATGGACTGGGCCTGTGTTATGCCGCCTGGGATGTGAAGGACTACGCTGCAGCCAGGCTAAACCTGAACAAGGCCGTGGCTTTAGATCCCGGTGGCACTGTTGGGGCAAAGGCCAGAGCAGCCCTGGTCAGTTTGCCTCAGTAACAGGGGGTGAAAAGATGTTACCCAATGAAAAAAAAATCTATACCTATCGGGACTATTTAGCCTGGGAAGGGGAAGATAAACTGGAAATCATCGAAGGAGTACCCTATCTGCAGGCATCACCGGGGCGGGAACATCAGAGGGTCTCAATGAATCTTTCCCTGTTGCTGGGAAGCTATTTCCGCGATAGGGACTGTGAGGTCTACGCTGCCCCGTTTGATGTATTGCTGCTTGCTCCTGGCGAGAGTGAAGAGGACTGCACCAACGTGGTTCAGCCTGATTTACTGGTGGTATGTGATCAGACCAAACTTAATGAAAGAGGCTGTAAAGGCAGTCCTGATCTGGTAGTGGAGATTTTGTCCCCTTCTACCGCTTCCATTGACTATATCAAAAAAATGGCACTCTATGAAAAATACGGGGTGAAAGAATACTGGATTGTTTCCCCGAAAAGCAGGACAGTACAAATATTTGCCCTGGTGGATGCTCATTTTAATGAACCGGATACCTTTGCCCTGGGGGAAACGGTCAGCAGCCGGCTCTTTTCCGCCCTGGCTTTCCCGGTAAAAGAAATTTTTCGCTAGTGGCAGCATGGTTCGCCCTGCCCTCCTTCGTGCATATGATAGGATACCTGAAGGAGGGGAAGAAGTATGCGTCAGGAGATGCTGGCCCTGTTAAAAGAGCGGGGAGTAGATGTCCGGGATATAGCCAGAATCGTGTTGAGGTTGCAAAAGCCCTTTAGTCCGGAACTTACCCTGGAAGAGTGTCTGGAGGCAGTCCACAGCGTATTGCGCAAGCGGGAAGTACAATATGCTTTGCTCACGGGACTGGCTCTGGATAAACTGGCAGAGCAAGGGCTGTTGCCTGAACCGTTACAGACCATTGTGGCGGGAGATGAACCTCTGTATGGAATAGATGAAAATCTGGCCATGGCTATTGCCAGTATTTATGGGACAGTGGGAATTACCAGTTTTGGTTATCTGGACAAGAAAAAGATGGGAATTATCGGCAGACTGGATAAAAGCAAACTAAATCGCGTAAATACCTTTCTGGACGACCTGGTGGCAGGTATTGCCGCTGCAGCTTCTGCCCGGATTGCGCATCATTATTGCAAAACCCCCTGAGCTATGATAACATTTAAGCTGAAATGAGTATGAGCATAAAGAGGTGGCCGTTTTGTTAAACCTGGAAGATATTGCGGGTGACTATATTGTGGTCAAAGCCAAAGAAAATGGAGTGACTATTATCGGTTTGACCAGGGGCAAGGACACCAAGTTTCATCATTCGGAAAAGCTGGATCGGGGCGAAGTGATGATTGCCCAGTTTACTGAACATACTTCAGCTATTAAAATCAGAGGCAAGGCTTCTATCTATACCAAACATGGTGTGGTGGAAGCGGGAGAATAACCAGAGAAAACCTGGCCGGAGAAGGAAAAGGGAGGGCGGAAAAAGGTGCTAAAAGTAGTTTATATCGCTCCCAGCAAAACGGCAGCGGAAAAACTGCGGGATGTGCTGATGGCAGAAGGGTTTCTGGTTTCACTACGTCCGGTGGGCCTGGCCAGTTCCACCCAGGATGACCGCGCTTATGAAATACTGGTTCCGGCTTCCGAACTGGAAGACGCTCTGGAAGTTATTAACAATCATGCTGTCTATGGACGTTAAAGGGAAATGAGGTGAAAGCCCGTTCATGGCTTTAAAGGATTTATTTAAAAAGCCCAAATATGTGACGGTCCAGCCCGGACCGGCTAAACCGGCAGAACCGGCAGTTAAACGGGAAATACCGGAAGGACTCTGGCAAAAATGTGCTAAATGCGGTCAGATTGTGTTTATAAAAGAACTGGAACGCAATCTCAAAGTTTGCCCCCATTGCCAGTTCCATTTCCATCTCACTGCCCGGGAAAGGATTCAGCAGTTAGTGGATGGGGACAGCTTTGTCGAACTGGATGCCGGGCTTACTTCCGTAAATCCGCTGGGCTTTCCCGGCTATGAGGGCAAACTGGCTGAAGCCCAGAGCAAAACTGGCTTAAAGGAAGCTGTTGTGTGTGGTACTGCCACCATTGGGGGCCAGCCTGTAATGCTGGTGGTGATGGACAATCAGTTCATTATGGCCAGCATGGGCTCAGCGGTAGGGGAAAAAATCACCCGGGCTATTGAGGCTGCCATTGAACGGCGGTTACCGGTAGTGGTTTTTGCCACTTCCGGGGGAGCCCGCATGCAGGAAGGCATTCTCTCTCTGATGCAAATGGGCAAAACCAGCCTGGCGGTGCGCCGATTGAAAGAGGCAGGCCTGCTCTACATAACGGTTCTGACTGATCCCACCACCGGTGGGGTGACTGCCAGTTTTGCCTCCCAGGGGGACATCATTCTGGCTGAACCGGGTGCTCTCATCGGCTTTGCCGGGCCCCGGGTGATTGAACAGACCATCAGACAGAAGTTGCCGGAAGGGTTTCAGCGGGCGGAGTTTTTGCAGCAACATGGTCAGGTGGACAAGGTAGTACACCGCAAGGAACTGGCAACGGTACTGACTAAACTGCTGGCCTGGCACCAGCCTCAGGAGGTGAGGGCTTAATGGCTGTGACTTTACTGGAGTTTGAAAAGCCTCTCCTGGAGCTGGAAAACAAAATCGCGGAACTGAGGAAATTTTCCCAGGAGAAGGGGATTGACCTCTCGCGAGAAATCGCTACTCTGGAGGAAAAAGCCCGGCAGCTGAGTCAGGAGATCTATACCAGCCTGACACCCTGGCAGAAGGTGCAAATCGCCCGTCATCCCCAGCGGCCAACCACCCTGGACTATATTAATTTAATTTTTGATGATTTCATCGAATTGCACGGTGACCGCAATTTTGCCGATGATGCTGCTCTGGTAGGGGGGATTGCCCTCCTGGAAGGGCGGCCGGTAACGGTGCTAGGGCACCAGAAAGGGCGGGATACCAGGGAAAATATTGCCCGCAATTTCGGTATGCCCCATCCTGAAGGCTATCGCAAGGCCATTCGCTTGATGGAACAGGCGCAACGGTTTAAACGCCCCATCATCACCTTTATTGATACCCCGGGGGCTTTTTGCGGGATTGGGGCAGAGGAACGGGGCCAGGGAGAAGCCATTGCCCGAGCTCTTTACGCCATGGCTGGACTTTCTGTTCCCCTGCTGGCAGTAGTTATCGGTGAAGGGGGCAGTGGTGGAGCGCTGGCCCTGGGCCTTGGCAATAAGGTATATATGCTGGAATATTCTGTTTACTCCGTGATTTCCCCGGAAGGCTTTGCTGCTATTCTCTGGAAAGATGGCAGTCAGGCGCCCCGGGCGGCTGAAACCATGAAGCTGACCGCCCAGGATCTCCTGCAGCTGGGGGTAATAGATGGCATCATTCCTGAACCCCTGGCAGGGGCCCATCGGGATCATGAGTTTACAGCCAGCAAGGTCAAGGAGCAACTGCTCCAGGGACTGCAGGAGCTGGCCGGTCAGACGGGAGAACAGTTAATGGAACAGCGTTATCAGCGTTTTCGCCGTATAGGCAGTTTTCAGGAGGGATAAACTATTACCGATGAGGCATTGCCCCATCGGCTCCTTTATTACAAGGCTGGGACAGTTAAAGGCCCGCCAGGACAAAAAGTGGCAAGGGGGTAATTGGCATGAAAAGAATTGGCGTACTTACCAGTGGTGGCGATGCACCGGGCATGAATTCAGCAGTGCGGGCGGTAGTTCGGACTGCCATTTATCACGGTCTGGAAGTGGTGGGAATCGAACGGGGCTATGCCGGCCTGATCAATGGCGAAATGAGGCTGATGAATCTCAGTTCTGTTGGAGATATTGTGCACCGGGGCGGTACCGTTTTACGCACAGCTCGTTCCGAGGCCTTCCGCACTCCGCAGGGCAGGGCCCAGGCGGCTGATAATCTGCGCAAAATGGAAGTGGATGCCCTGGTTGTTATAGGCGGTGATGGGTCCTTCCGCGGTGCCACCTTGCTGGCCAATGAACATGGCATCAAGGTGATCGGCATTCCCGGCACCATTGATAATGATATTCCCTGCACGGATTACACAATTGGTTTTGACACCTGTGTCAACACGGTGCTGGATGCCATCAACAAAATCCGCGATACTGCTACTTCCCATGAACGCACCTTTATCATTGAAGTCATGGGGCGGCGGGCTGGTTACATAGCCCTGCAAGCCGGCCTGGCCGGGGGGGCGGAATCCATCCTCATCCCGGAAGTTCCCTTTAGCCTGGAGGATGTGGTGCAAAAACTTTTAAGAGGCCATGCCCGGGGTAAGTTGCATTCTATCATCCTGGTGGCAGAAGGGGCAGGCAGTGCCCTGGACATCGGTAAATATATTGAAGAAAAAACCGGTTTTGATACCAGGGTGACCATTCTGGGCCATATTCAGCGGGGTGGAGCGCCATCAGCCTTTGACCGGGTGCTGGCAGCCCGCATGGGTGCCAAAGCGGTGGAATTGCTGCTGGCAGGGGAGAGCAAAAAAATGGTAGGTATAGTTTCCGAGCAAATTAAGGACTTTGATATTGAATGGGCTTTGCAGCAGAAAAAGGAGATTGACCTGGAGGTCTATAAACTGGCCAATATTCTTTCGATATAGCAAGAGGAGGGAATTAAGGTGCGGCGTACCAAAATTATTTGCACCATTGGACCTGCCAGTGAGCAGGTGGAAACTCTGGTTCAATTGATTGAAGCTGGAATGAATGTGGCCCGGCTGAATTTTTCCCATGGTACCCACGAGGAACACGGGCGGAGGGTGGAGGCTATCCGCCAGGCATCTGCTAAGGCCAACCGACCGGTGGCCATCTTACTGGATACCAAGGGGCCGGAAATTCGCCTGGGAGTCCTGAAGGAAAAAATCACTGTTAACCCTGGGGACAAGCTGATTCTGACTACGGAAGAGATGGAAGGCGGGGGCAACCGCATACCTGTAACCTATAAAGGCTTGCCTGAAGATGTGCGGGAAGGCACTGCCATCCTCATCGATGATGGCTTGATCGGACTGAAAGTGGAGCGAATTGAAGGCACCGAAATTCACTGTGTAGTGGAAAATGGCGGGGAAATCAGCTCCCGGAAAGGGGTAAATGTTCCCGGTGCTGTCATCAACTTACCAGCTCTTACTGAGAAGGACATTGCCGATATTGAATTCGGGATCAAGATGGGCATGGATTTTATTGCAGCCTCTTTTGTGCGCAAAGCGGCGGACGTGCTGGCCATTCGTGAGATTCTGGAAAAACATGGCTCAGATATGCAGATTATCGCCAAAATCGAAAACCATGAAGGGGTTAACAATATTGATGAAATCCTGAAGGTAGCGGATGGTATCATGGTGGCCCGGGGTGACCTGGGAGTGGAGATTCCCATTGATGAAGTACCGCTGGTCCAGAAAATGATCATCGAAAAATGCAACCGGGCCGGTAAGCCGGTAATCACAGCGACCCAGATGCTGGATTCCATGATCCGCAATCCCCGTCCTACCCGGGCAGAAGCTACCGATGTGGCCAATGCTATCTTTGATGGCACTGATGCGATCATGCTCAGTGGGGAAACAGCAGCGGGCAAATATCCTGTGGAAGCGGTAAAAACCATGGCTCGCATTGCCGAACGGGCGGAAAGGGCTTTGCGCTATGAGGAGTTAACGGTAAGGCGAGGGATAGTGCCGGAACGGACCACCACCGATGCTATCAGCCATGCCACGGTGACTACCGCCCATGATCTGGGGGCTTCCGCTATTATCTGTGCCACCAAATCAGGCCATACAGCCAAAATGGTTTCCAAATACCGTCCTCAGGCATCGGTTGTAGCCATTACTCCCAAAATGGATGTGGTCCGCAAGCTCTTGCTGGTCTGGGGGGTATATCCCCTGCTCTGTAAGGAAACCAAATCCACAGATGAAATGCTGAAGGTATCAGTGGAAACCGCCCTGGCTGCCGGTCTGATAAAAGCCGGTGATCTGGTGGTAATCACTGCCGGTGTACCGGTTGGGGTGCCGGGAACAACCAATTTGATCAAGGTACACACTGTGGGAGAGATTCTGGCCAAAGGAACCGGAATAGGGGCCCGGGCGGTAACAGGTACAGTAAAAGTGGCCCGCACAGCGAAGGAAGCGGAGGCCAAAATCAAGCCTGGTGATATTCTGGTTACCATCGCTACAGATAAGGATTTTGTACCGGTAATGGAAAAATGTGCCGCAGTGATTACCGAAACCGGTGGATTGACCTCTCATGCTGCCATTGTCGGCCTCAATTTGGGTATCGGTGTCGTAGTAGGTGTGGATAATGCTACTCACATTCTGGAGGATGGCACCCTGGTCACCGTTGATGGCATGCGGGGGCTGATTTATCGCGGAACTGCCAATGTTCTCTAATGGTGGCATATCTCCCCTTTCTGTGCTATAATAGTCTCCGGGGAGGGGAAGAAAATGGACAAAAAATGGCAGGGACTGCTGGCAACTGTCATTTCGGCCATGGGCTTCGGCTCCATGGCCATTTTCGTTAAAATTGCCTATCAGCACGGGGCTGATCCCTACAGTTTGCTGGCTTTGCGCTTTCTGGCGGCCTGCGGGGTCCTCTGGCCTCTGCTGGTCTGGAAATATCCCGGCCAGTGGCGACTTGGACCGGTCCAAACCGTGCGTTTTGCTTTACAGGGCTGGCTGGGCTATGGGATTACGGCCATAGGATATTTCTCATCCTTGCAGTATATACCGGCGGGGCTCACCGCTTTGATCCTTTATCTCTACCCCGCTTTGATTGCGTTGCTGGCCTGGTTTTTTGGCCTGGAGCGGCCTTCTTTCTGGCAATGGAGCGGAATAGCTTTGTCCTTTCTGGGTTGTGCCCTGGTGCTTAATCCTTTTGCGGGCGGGTTCAGCGCTACAGAGTGGCGAGGGATAGGTCTGGCTTTGCTGGCTCCAGGGGCTTATGCCCTGTTCGGGATACTGGGGCAGAAAAATGTTGAGGCGAAACCGCCAGTGGTTGTGACTGCCTGGATTTGCCTTGCCTGTGCCCTTTTGTTTAACGCGCTGGCCCCGCCCTGGCGCTGGTGGTCGGCAATGGACCAGACCGGAATACTGGCTGGCCTGGCTATCGGTATCCTTTCAACAGCCCTGGCTATTCTGGGCTATCTCCTCGGAATCGAGAAGCTGGGAGCCAGCCGGGCAGCTTTAATCAGCAGTTTTGAGCCAGCATTTACTGTTTTGCTGGCAGCCCTGGTACTCGGCGAAAACCTGCAGCTCAAAGACTGGTTTGGCTTGCTGGCCATTTTAACCGGAGTGATCCTGGGCCAGGGGAAAAAAGAAGAAGCAGCCCAAACTGCTGCTTCTACTTAACCTGGATTTCACCGCTGAAGCGGTTAACCAGGGTGCCATCGCCTTTTTTCACGACTACCTCCCAGGTATAGACACCAGGGGTGGCCCAGTCAGTGCGGCCGGGTTCCAGGGTGACTTTTTTATCCCAGACCACGGTGTTGAGGCCATCAGGCAGGGGTTCAGTAGGCCGGTCATAAATGACCGCAACTACCTGCTGCTGACTGTTGTAGATTCGAATCGATACATAGCTGGGTTCAGCCAGGTAAAAACGAATAGCATAGCCGGGAATGGCGGAGTTTTTCACCTCATCCACCCTTGGTACAGCATATAACCGGGCCAGTTCGTCTGCTGGCAGATTGTTTACCGGATCCGACTGCGAGGACCCCGGTGGTGGAGTTATTACCGGTGGTGATGCCGGCGGAGAAGGTGGAACCGGATTGTTTGTCCCCGGTGGAGTAGAGCCTCCCGTGCTGATGCTACCGCCGTTACTGTTGCCACCAGCTCCACTGCTGGAGCTGACTCTCCCTGTACTGCTGCTGCCAGGGGTTTGCCGCCCGGGATTGCTGGGGCTAACGGCAGGAGGGCTACTGTTTGCCGGACGGTCACCTATCTTTACTGTCATTTTCCAGCGACTGCGGTTGCCGAACCGGTCCTGGGCGGTGAGCCAGAGGGTGTAGTTGCCTGCTGGCCAGTTTTTAAGGCTGATATTTACCCCGATAGGGCTTGTCTGGTACCAGCGACCCTGGATGGGACGAACTACTGCCTTGCCTTTACTGTTATAGACAGCCAGCCAGACCCGGGATTTTTCATTAAAGCGAAAACGCAGGGGCCAGTTACCTCCGCTGACCAGAGGTGGATTGGGCTTTTGCAGCCAGCTGAGGACAGGCGGCTTGCGGTCTGTTATTTTTCTGGTGGTTTTAGCCAGAGCTGGTCCTGGAAAGGCTAATAGCAACAAGAGGAACAAACTCAACCACCTGGTTATTAGCTTCATAGTATCACTCCTCTATTTGATGCATGTCGGCCGCACACTCGTGACTTCAGTCATGAGTAAGGCCGACAAACATTGTACCCCTTGTCCCAAGTATACAACAAATGTAATAATATAGGAAGTCTAATTTCCAGTTATTAAAGAACAATTTGGTACAAAAAATGAACGGTTAATATTACCGTTCAGGTTAAATCTCTAAATATATGATACGAGGAGGAAGAAGGCAATTGAAGAAAATCTGGGGATTGCCGCGGAATGTTTTCATACTGGGCTGGGTCAGTTTTTTCAATGACCTCTCCAGTGAGATTGTGATTCGTACCCTGCCCTTGTTTCTCAGCAATATCCTGGGGGTAAAGACTTCGGTTATTGGCTTGATTGAAGGGATAGCCGATACTACAGCTACCCTGCTGAAATTTCTGGCCGGCTATTTATCTGACCGGATTCGGCGCCGTAAACCATGGGTGGTAGCCGGTTATCTGATTCCGGCCCTTTCCCGGCCTTTTCTCTATTTTGCCAGTAGCTGGCTCTGGGTGCTGGGCATTCGCTTTCTGGACAGGGTGGGCAAAGGGATTCGCACCGCCCCCCGGGATGCGCTCATCGCTGATTCGGTGGCTCCGGAAGAGCGGGGGCAGGCTTTCGGTTTTCACCGGGCCATTGACCCCTTCGGAGCGGTGCTAGGAGCTACCCTGGCTGCCTTGCTGGTTTACTGGTCCCAGCAGGGGCAAGTACAACTAACGTTAACAGGCTATCGCTATCTGGTGCTGGCGGCGATCATTCCGGTATTTATAGGTACTATACTGCTGATTTTTTTTGTTAAGGAAGTGGAGCCGAAAGCGGAAAAATCAGCACTGAAACATAGATTGGACTGGTCTTTATCCGGGTTTGACTGGCGCTTTAAGGCATTTTTGCTGATTAATATTCTGTTTACCCTGGGTAATTCCAGTGACGCTTTCTTGCTGTTAAGAGCCCAGAATGTCGGTTTATCGGTGGTGCAGATATTCTTTCTACTGGCTCTCTTTAATTTACTCACGACAGCAGTAGCCTGGCCCGCCGGTAAACTCTCTGACCGCATTCCGCGGATTTATCTGATTGCTGGGGGCTGGCTGGTGTATGCTGTTGTCTATCTTGGTTTCGCCAGAGCTGATAGCAGCTGGCAGGTCTGGTTTTTCTATGCCCTTTATGGAGTCTATTATGGCGCCACCGAAGGGGTGGCCAAGGCCCTGGTGGCGGACCTGGTTCCGGCGGAAAAGCGGGGGACAGCCTATGGCCTCTATAATTTCAGTCTGGGTATCAGTCTGCTGCCTGCCAGTTTGCTGGCGGGCTGGTTATGGCAATGGGCAGGTCCGGCTGCTCCCTTTTATTTTGGGTCTGGACTGGCATTGCTGGCAACAGCTGGTTTGTGGTATGTTTTTCGTTAAAAAATTTTCGAGCCGGGAACTTCTGGCTCATTTTTTTCGTCTATTTAATTGAAAACGGAAAGGAGGCGAAGGGATGGAACTGGCAGAACTGCTGGCCCGCAGTCAAATAGGGGATAAAGAGGCATTTGCCCGTCTGGCAGAACATTACCAGCCCTATGTCTGGCGCGTAGCCTGGCGTTTTATGGGGAACAGAGAGGATGCGGAAGACCTGGCCCAGGAGATCTGGCTGAAAGTCTTTTTGCAATTACCGGGCTTCAAGGGGGAAGCGGCTTTTGTCACCTGGTTGTACCGCGTGGCCGCTAATACCTGCAAAGATGCCCTTCGCCGGCGTTCACGCCAGCAGGAAACAGCCTGGGAGGAAGAGATTGCTGTGGCGGTCAGGAAGGACATCGAGGGAGAGCTGGAGGTCCAGCAGCTGTTAAATCAGCTGCCGCCAGAACAGCGCCTGATTTTGATTTACCGGGATGTACAGGGTTTCAGTTATGAGGAAATTGCCGCTATCCTGGGGATTAATCTGGGGACAGTCAAATCCCGTCTGGCCCGGGCCCGGCAGAATTTGCGCCAGCTCTGGCTGGCTGCCAGGGAAAGGGGGAATGAACAATGACCTGTGAACGCGTGAAAAAACTGTTGTCTCCTTTCCTGGATGGGATGCTGACAGAAAAGGAAAGGATGGTAGTGGAGGAGCATCTGGCTACCTGTCCTGTCTGCCAGCGGGAAAAAGAGGAGCTGCAGCATTTGCAGCAGCTGCTGGCGGCTGAACCGGAGCAAACACCGGGTCCTGATTTCCAGCAGAGACTCAAAGCAAGGCTGGCCCGCCAGCCTTTAGGTGCCGGGCACGGGTGGCTGCGATTGAGCAAGGGCAAAATTGTTACTGGTGTAGCCAGTCTGGTGGCAGCTTTGCTGCTGGTGACTTTGGTCAGCTTTAGCCTCTGGCCTGGTGTTCGGGCCTTACTAAATCAAGAGAACGTTTATCATTCATATGCAGACCCAACTTTGACGGCTAAGAGTATGGCAGAGGCCCCAATGAAAGAATCGGGCAGTCCTCCTCCTTCCTCAAGTACAGCTGAGCGCAAATTGATTGTGACCGCTACTCTGGAAATCGCCGTAAAAGATGTGCAGGCCAGTTTTGAGCGCCTGCAAGCCAGAGCGGGACAATTTGGAGGCTATGTGGAAAATGCTTTTCTCCAGGGTAACCAGGAGAGGGAGGACCAGGTGCAGTCGGCTAGTGTTACGGTGCGTTTGCCAGTTGCCAAACTGGACAGCTTCCTGGCCGGTCTGGGTAAGGAAGGGCGCATCCTTACCAGCCAGCGCAGCAGCCAGGATGTTACCCTGCAGTATACGGACCTGGAAGCAAGGTTGAACAATCTTAAGGTCCAGGAAAAAAGGCTGCTGGAACTGTATCAGAAAGCCACCAAAGTGGAGGATATCCTGCGCCTGGAGGAGCAGGTGGGCCGGGTGCGGGGTGAGATTGACAGTCTGACGGCCCAGCTGAAAGTAATGAACAACCAGGTGGAATTTGCCACTATTACTGTTAATCTGCAAAAAGACCAGGCGGCCGGAATCGGTGTAGATGGGGAAGGATTCTGGGCCCAGCTGCAACTGGCCTTCTGGGAGGGGACCAATCAGCTGGTTCAGGATGCCTGGCAAGTGCTTCTGAGCCTGGTCTATAACTTCTGGCGCTTGCTCCTGGCCGGTGGAATTCTGGGGCTGGCCATCTTCTGGCTCAAGCGCAAACTGAAAAATTAGCAGGCATTTCCTACCCGGGGAAGTAGCCCCGGGCCTGTTTTTTTGTTAAAATACTTTTGAGGTGACAGGAATGAAAAAACTGCTGTTAATTGACGGCAATAGTCTGGTACATAGAGCTTACTGGGCCTTGCCTCCCCTGACTACCGGTTCGGGGGTACCCACCAATGCCGTCTTTGGTTTTCTTAACATGCTTTTAAAATTGCTGGAAGAGGAAAAACCTGACCTGGTGGCAGTAGCTTTTGATGCCGGGCGGCCTCAGTACCGGCTGGAGCTGTATCCGGAGTACAAGGGACACCGGCCCAAAACTCCTGATGACCTGCGGCCCCAGTTTCCCCTGGTCAAGGAAGTGCTGGAGGCTCTGCGCATAGCCCGCTGTGAGCTGGAGGGCTATGAAGGAGATGATATCATCGGCACCCTGGTGGAAAGGGCCAGGACAGAAGGGGGAATCAGGAGTCTAATTGTCACCGGGGATAAGGATAGTTTACAGCTGATCGACGAACAGACGGAAGTTTTGCTGTGCCGGAAAGGCATCAGTGACCTGGAGCGGTATAATTTTGAGAATTTAACGGAAAAGACGGGACTGCAACCGGCTCAGATGCTGGATTTGAAGGGGCTGATGGGGGACAGTTCTGACAATATTCCCGGTGTACCGGGGGTAGGGGAAAAAACCGCCCTCAAACTGTTACAGCAATATGGCAGCCTGGAGAACCTTTATCAGAACATAGGGGAGATTACCGGGAAACTGAGGGAAAAGCTGCTCCAGGGTCGGGAATTGGCTTTTATGAGCCGCGACCTGGCCCGGATACGCCGGGATGTACCTCTGGCTTTCAGCTGGGAGGAACTCAGGCGCCGGCAGCCTGATTATCCCCGTTTGCAGGAAATGCTGACCAAACTGGAGTTTAAAACCCTGCTCAAACGGTTCGGAGATACAACCAGTGCTGAAATTGAGGTGAGGGCAGAGGAACCAGCGGTAGTTCCTGGCAGTGAAGCAGACTGGCAGCGTTTGCTGGCCGGAGCCCGGGAGGCAGGATACCTGGTTGTGGGATATAACCCTTATGGCAGTGGCGATGCCAGATTTAAAATCGAAGAGTTCTGGCTGGCAGCGGAACAGGGAGAGCTGGCTTTTCCTCTGACCCGGGAGCGGGTTCAAACGCTGGTCGGGCTGGGTTTGCCCGTAATTACTTATGATGTAAAAACCCTGAACTGGGGTCTAAGCAATGCTCTGGGGCAGGTGGTCTGGTTGAATCCAGCAGGAGATTTACTGCTGGCCCGATATTTACTGGATCCGGGCAAGAAACAGGAACCACCGGCCGGTTCACTGCTAAAAGCCTGGGAACAGGCCCGGGAACAGTTAGAAGCCAGGGATTTAACCCATTTATTGACTGAGGTAGAACAGCCCCTGGCTGAGCTGCTGTTCCGCATGGAACGGACTGGAATAAGGGTTGATGCCGGGGAGCTGGAACAGATGGGCCAGGAGCTGCAGGCAGCGATCCAGCGCTTGACCGGGGAAATTTACCAGCTGGCGGGGGAGGAGTTTAACCTTAATTCTCCCAAACAGCTGGGGGAAATTCTCTTTAATAAACTGGGTTTACCGGTGCTAAAGAAAACCAAGACCGGTTTTTCCACCAGTGCCGAAGTGCTGGAAGAACTGGCTCTGCATCATCCTATCGTGGAAAAAATCCTGGAGTACCGGCAACTGGCCAAACTGCAGTCTACCTATATAGCCGGCTTACAACAGCTACTGGGGGCTGATGGGTTGATCCATACTACTTTTAATCAAGCCGTTACTGCGACCGGACGGTTAAGCAGCACCGAACCCAATTTGCAGAATATTCCGGTGCGGCTGGAACTGGGCCGCCGCATCCGCAAGGCTTTTCGGCCCCTGGAACCGGGACACAAATTGCTTTCTGCCGACTATTCCCAGATCGAGCTGCGCATTCTGGCTCATTTCAGTGGGGATCCGGAGCTGGTGGCAGCTTTCCGGCAGGGGGAAGACATTCATACCAAAACCGCCAGCCAGGTCTTTGGCGTACCGCGGGAAGCGGTAACCAGGGAAATGCGGCGGGCGGCCAAAGCGGTCAATTTTGGGATTGTCTACGGGCTCAGTGACTTTGGTTTGGCCCGGGATCTGAAAATCAGCCGGACGGAAGCCAGGGCCTATATCGAAAGCTATTTTCGCCAGTATCCCGGGGTTAAGGACTATATTAACCAGACCATAGCCCGGGCCAAAGAGCAAGGCTATGTCACTACTCTGCTGGGACGCCGCCGCTATTTGCCAGATCTGTTCAGCAGTAACCGGAATGTCCGGGCTTTTGGCGAGAGGACAGCAGTGAATACCCCGATTCAGGGGACAGCGGCGGATATTATGAAAGTGGCGATGCTGAAAGCCGATGCGGCCCTGAAAAGAACCGGGCTCAAGGCCAGAATGCTGCTGCAGGTCCACGATGAACTGATTTTTGATGTACCGGCGGAAGAAGTCCGGGAAGTAGCCCGGGTTCTCAGGGAAGCAATGGACACAGCAGTACAGCTGACAGTGCCCCTGGAAGTGGAAGTTAAGGCCGGAGATAACTGGTATGATATGAGTCAGCTGGAGGTGTAATTATGCCGGAATTGCCGGAAGTGGAGACAGTGCGACGCAGCCTTTCCCCTCTTGTGTGTGGCCAGGAAATCAGAGCAGTAGAGGTATTGCATCCGGGGGTAATCAAAGGGGTGCTGAATGCCCGGGCCTTCGTTACAAACCTGATGGGACGGCGTTTTGTGGAAATCCGGCGGCGGGGCAAATATCTGCTTTTTCTGCTGGATGATGGGCAGGTACTGCTGATCCATTTGCGCATGACCGGCCGACTGGTGCTGGCAGAGGCGGAGGCGCCTTTGTTGCCCCATACCCATCTGATCTGGCACCTGTCCAGCGGTCAACAGCTGCGTTTCAGTGATGTGCGCCGTTTTGGTGAGGTGCGGCTTTGCCGCCAGGAGCAACTGGAGATAGAGCCAGGGTTGGCCCGGCTGGGACCAGAGCCTCTGGAGCAGGAATGGACAGTGGCAACACTGGCGGCAGCTGTACGGGGGAAAAAAGCTCCCATCAAGAATATTTTGCTGAACCAGGAAATAGTGGCCGGGCTGGGCAATATTTATGCCGATGAGGCTCTCTACCGGGCAGGTATCAAGCCGGATCGGCCTGGTCAATCTTTGAGCCAGGGGGAGACCGAGCGCCTCTGGCTGGCAGTACGTCAGGTTCTGGCCGAAGGGATAGAAAACCGGGGCACTTCTTTCAGTGATTATGTGGATGGGCTGGGCCAGAAAGGCCAGATGCAGACAAGGCTGAAGGTCTATGGTCGCAGCGGTTCACCCTGCCACAGCTGTGGCACTATCCTGGAGAAAATGCGCCTGGCAGGCAGGAGCACCGTTTACTGTCCTGTCTGCCAGCAGTAACCTTTCCCTTGCCCTTGCCATATAGTGAGATAGACTTATCTGGCAAGGGAGGGAAAGAGGTTGAATTTACTGGTCGGTATTTTATTCGCGGTTGCGTTGAGTCTGGATGGACTGGCTGCGGGGATGGCTTATGGTTTACGGCAGATCAGGGTGCCCTGGTATTCTCTCCTGATCATCAGCCTGGCGTCTTCCGCTACTCTGGCCCTGTCCCTGCTGGGCGGAAAGGGATTGTACCGCTTTTTGCCTGCGGTCTGGGCGGAAAAGATAGGCGGCCTGATTCTGATCGGGGTGGGGATCTGGATTTTTGCCCAGAGGCTGGGCTCCGCTGAAGAAAGGGGAGAAAAAGAGGAGGCTACCCTGGTCAAATTTCGCATTCCCGGTCTGGGTTTAATTATCCAGATTTTGCGGGAGCCCCAGCAGGCGGACCTGGATCGCTCGGGAGTCATTTCACCATTAGAAGCCCTCTGGCTGGGGGTGGCCCTGGCGCTGGATGCCTTTGCCGCTGGAATTGGCCTGGGCCTAACCGATGCCAGTATGTGGGAAATACCCCTGCTGGTGGGGGTAACCACATTTATTATGGTGGGAGGAGGCTTGAAACTGGGACAGGTTTGCAGTCGGCTGGCTTCTTCCCGCTGGGCAGCAATTTTACCGGGAATGATTTTAGTGGTATTGGGGATAAATAAATTGAGATGAACAACAAGGGGACCGGCAGCGGTCTTCTTTTTCTGTAATCCAGGGCAGGAATTGCCGCCTCAGGCTCGAATATATACTGTATATAATGTGCCTGAAAGGAGCGGTAACCGTGCGGGTAATCGGTCTGACCGGCGGTTTGGCCAGTGGCAAGTCCACGGTTTCGTCTTATTTAAAAGAAAAAGGGGCAGAAATCCTGGATGCGGATTTGATTGCCCGGGAACTGATGGCTCCAGGCCAGCCGGCCTGGCTGGAAGTAGTGCGCTATTTCGGCCGGGATGTACTCAATGAAGATGGGTCTATTAACCGGCAGGTGCTGGCGGAGAGAGTCTTTACCCGTTCGGAAGACCTGGCTCTGTTAAATGCCATCACTCATCCCCTGGTCAGACAGGAGATAGTGCGCCGCCTGAATGAGCTGAACAACCGTCCTACCCCACCTCCGGTAGCGGTGGTGGATGCACCTCTGTTAATTGAAGCGGGTTTGACCGACCTGGTGGAAGAGGTCTGGCTGGTGGCGGTAGAGCCGAAAATTCAGATTGAGCGGGCGGTGGCCCGGGGTATGGCAGCTGAGGAAGCGCAAAGAAGGCTGGCTGCCCAGTGGCCTCTGGACAAAAAAATGGTATATGCTACCAGGGTTATTGATAATAATGGAAGCAGAGAAGAGATGAAAAAGCAAGTGGATGAATTATGGCTCCAGCTGCTTTAAATGGAGTGGTTGTGGTTTGAAAAAGTATGGAAAAGGAAGAAAAAGAGCACTCTATTGGACAGGGGTAGCTGTTTTGTTTTTGCTGATACTCATTATCGGGCAGAGCCGGGCCCTGTGGAAATGGCTCTACCCCTTTCCCTATCAGGAGGTGATCTACCGGGAGGCGGAACGCTATCATCTGGATCCCTTACTGGTGGCAGCGGTAATTCATACGGAAAGCAAATTTAATCCCCGGGCCCGTTCGGAAAAAGGGGCCATTGGCCTAATGCAGCTGATGCCGGAAACTGCCCGCTGGGCAGCTTCACAACTGCAACTGGGGTCGGTAAAAGAGGAGGATTTGTTAAGGCCGGAGCTTAATATCAAGCTGGGATGCTGGTACATAAATCAGCTGGCCCGGGAGTTTAATGGTGACATGATAATCGTCCTGGCTGCCTATAATGGTGGCAGTGGCAACGTGCGGAAATGGCTGGAAAAAGAGAAATGGAGCGGACAGCATTCCACCATCGATGACATTCCTTTTCCGGAAACCAGAGCATATGTTAAAAAAACCCTGCGAGCTTATGAAATTTATCAAATTTTATATGCACAAAAATAAATTTTTGCAAAATTCTCAAGATATTCAGCAGGATTCTTACGAAAAACGTAGAAATATATAAAACACGCTACGAAAAAAGATTGTAAACTAGAACATCTCATGCTATTATTAGGAGGGGAAAATGAAAGGCCAGGGAGAAATTGACGCACTTGACCGTGAGATTATCAAACTGCTCCAGGAAGATGGGCGCAAGCCCTACACAGAAATGGCGCAACGCCTGGGAGTGAGCGAAGGGACGGTGAGAAGCCGGGTCAACCGCATGGTGGAGGAAGGGATTATAGAAATTGTTGTCCATGCCAATCCTGGCCGGGTAGGGTTACATACCCAGGCTATTATCGGCCTTACTACCCAGTTAGGGATGACCGAAGAGGTAGCCCAGCAGCTGATACCTTTCAAGGAGGTTCGCTTTATCGCTGTCTCCTCGGGGGCCTATGACCTGATTATCCAGGTTTACGTGGAGAACAATGAAAGGCTCCTTGAATTTGTCCACCAGAAGCTGGCCAGGATTCCCGGAATTGTCAGGGCGGATGTGTCGATTGAACTCAAAGTCTACAAAGACACCTTTGATTTTGTGTAGGGTAAACTGATCTAAAGGAGGATTAGCGCATGAAATTTGGGAAAAAAGCACTGGCCGCTCTTCTTTCTCTCAGCCTGGTGCTGGGAGCCGGTCTGGCTGGTTGTGCCGGCAAGACTGAAACCAAAGAAGGGGGCAAACAGGCTGAAGTACAAATGGCCAAAGAACAGGTGATCAAGTACAACCTGGGAGCTGACCCGGAAACTCTGGATCCCGCCAAAGCTACCGGCGCTCCCGAAATGACAGTTCTAAATGCCCTGTTTGAAGGTTTGACCCGCTATGACAAGGATGGCAAAATTGCCCCTGGTATGGCGGAAAAGTGGGAGATTTCCGCAGATGGTACCAAATACACCTTCCATCTGCGGGATGCCAAGTGGTCCAATGGCGACCCTGTAACTGCTAAAGATTTTGAATACGCCTGGCTGCGGGCCCTGGATCCCAAGACTGCTTCTGACTACGCTTATCAGCTCTACTACCTGAAAAACGGGGAAGAGTACAACAGCGGCAAAATCACCGACCCTGCTCAGGTAGGGGTCAAAGCCATCGATGATAAAACCCTGGAAGTAACCCTTAAGGCTCCTGCTCCCCAGTTCCTGGGTCTGACTGCTTTCTCCACCCTCTATCCGGTGAACAAGAAAGCCGTTGAGGCCAATCCCGAAGCCTGGTTCAAAAAGCCGGAAACCATGATTACCAACGGACCCTTCAAGATGAAAGAATGGACACCTAAGCAGCAGATTGTGGTTGAAAAGAACCCCGGCTACTGGGATGCTAATACTGTGAAGCTGAATCAGGTTGTCTTCACTATGGTTGAATCTGCTGATACTGAACTTACCATGTTCAAGACCGGTCAGATCGATATTGGGAACAATCCGCCCACTCAGGAAATCGAAAACCTGAAGAAAGACGGTTCTTTGAAAATCGGACCCCAGTTGACCACCTATTTCTATCGTTTCAATGTAACCCGGAAACCTCTGGATAATCCCAAGGTGCGGAAAGCTCTGGCCCTGGCCATTGACCGGGAAGCTATTGTCAAGAATGTAACCAAGGCTGGACAGACTCCGGCTGATGCCTTTGTTCCCGTTGGTTTCCCCGATGCAACCCCGGATAAGGATTTCCGCAAAGTAGGCGGTTCCCTGATCAAGACCTTCGACGCAGAAGAAGCCAGGAAGCTGCTGGCTGAAGCTGGTTATCCCGATGGCAAGGGTTTCCCGGAGATCACCATTCTCTATAACACCAATGAAAACCATCAGAAGATAGCACTGGCCATTCAGGAAATGTGGAAAAAGAACCTGGGTATCAATGTGAAACTGGTGAACCAGGAGTGGAAAGTCTACCTCAAGTCCCAGTCTAATCTGGATTATGACATTTCCCGTGCCGGTTGGGGTGCTGACTATCTGGATCCCATGACCTTCATGGATATGTTTGTCACCAATGGCGGTAACAACAATACTGGCTGGAGCAACGCCAGGTATGATGAGCTGATCAAAAAGGCTAACCTGGAGTCTGACAATGCCAAGCGCATGGAATACATGCATGAGGCGGAAAAGATCCTCATGGATGAAATGCCCATTGCTCCTATCTACTTCTATACTCATCCCTATCTGATGAAAGATAACCTGAAAGATGTAGTAGTACCCAGCTTTGGTCCCTATTTCGAATTTAAGTGGGCCTGGGTAGCAGAGAAATAAGCTACTTTTAGAGGACGGCAGGGAGGTATATGCGGCTCCGCAAAGGGAGTCCGCATATACCTTCTTACCTTGTTAGGGAACTAGTAAAATAATGGTACAGCCAGGAGGTGTTTTCGGGGTGCTGAGATTTTTAGTGAGGCGTGCGATTTCGGTGGTGACCGCCCTCTTTTTTGTGGTGACCCTCACCTTTTTTATGATGAAAGCCATTCCCGGCGGGCCTTTCGATGCGGAAAAGAAACTGCCGCCGGCTATTCAGAAGAACCTGGAGGAAAAATATCACCTTAATGATCCCCTGTACAAGCAGTACCTGGATTACTTGAAAGGGGTAGTAACCTGGAACCTGGGCCCGTCTTTCAAGGAAGAAGGGGTTACAGTCAATGATATCATCAAAACCTATTTCCCTGTCTCCGCTACCCTGGGGGCAGTAGCTGTTGCCTTTTCGTTGCTAGTAGGTATTATTTCCGGAATCATAGCTGCATTACGACATAACAAGTGGCAGGATTATCTGGCCATGATTTTGTCCACTATCGGATTTGCTGTGCCCAGTTTTATTCTGGCGACCTTGCTGATGTACGTGTTTGCCCTCAAACTGCAATGGTTTCCGGCAGCGATGTGGGGGAGCTGGGAGAATGTGGTACTTCCCGCTCTGGCGCTATCCGGGATGCCGACTGCGGTTATTGCTAGATTTATGCGCTCCAGCATGTTAGAGGTCTTACAACAGGATTATATCAAGACAGCTAAAGCCAAAGGGTTGTCTGAACGGGTAATTATCTACCGGCACGCTTTGCGCAATGCCTTAATGCCCATTATTACCTATCTGGGCCCTCTGGTGGCCGGTATCTTCACCGGTTCCTTTGTGGTGGAGCATATTTTTGCTATTCCTGGTCTGGGCCGCTATTTTGTCACCAGCATCAGCAACCGGGATTATACCGTGATCATGGGTCTGACTATCTTCTACAGTATTTTCCTGGTTTTGATGAACCTGCTGGTAGACCTGGCCTATGCGGCTGTTGATCCGCGCATAAAACTTGTGGAGAAGAAAGGGTGATCACGGTGGAGCTGTCCAAAGAGATGTTTCAACGGGTGGAAGTAGAAAAGGGGGCGGCAGAAGCCATCACCCGACCCAGTACCACCTTCTGGCAGGATGCCTGGCGGCGTCTGAAGAAAAACAAGCTGGCAGTAACCGGTCTGTGGATTATCGGGATTATGATCATTCTGGCTATTTTTGGCCCCTATATCAGCGGGTATACTTATTCAGATCAGAACCTGAACGCAACCAACCTGCCCCCTTCAACTGCGCACTGGTTCGGCACCGATGACCTGGGCCGGGATCTCTTCACCCGGGTGATGTACGGTGCCCGCATCTCCTTGTTCATTGGGATTGCCACCAGTTTGATTACCTTTATCATCGGTGTTATCTATGGTGGCATTTCCGGCTACCTGGGCGGGAAAGTGGATGAAATCATGATGCGGATTGTGGAAATCTTCTGGTCTGTACCTTTCCTGCTCTACGTGATTTTGTTGATGGTGATCATGACTCCCGGCCTGAAAACCATCTTGATTGCCCTGGGAGCGGTTTACTGGATGGGGATGGCCCGGATTGTACGGGGACAGGTGCTGGCCTTGAAAGAACAGGAATATGTGCTGGCAGCCCGCACTCTGGGGGCCAGTTCCTGGCGTATCCTGTTCCGCCATCTGATTCCCAACGCCATGGGTCCGATTATCATTCAAATGACTCTGGCTATTCCGGAAGCAATTTTCACCGAAGCCTGGCTCAGCTTCCTGGGTCTGGGGGTTTCTGCACCTATGGCATCCTGGGGTGTGCTGGCCAGTGACGGCATCAAGGGGATTTACTCCTATCCCTGGCAGATCTTCTTCCCCGCGATGTTTATCACCATTACCATCTTAGCCTTTAACTTCCTGGGTGACGGGCTGCGCGATGCCCTCGATCCCCGTATGCGCAAATAGGAGGTGCTGGGATTGCAACAGGAAAAACTCTTAGAGGTCAAAGACCTGCGGGTGTCTTTCTTCACCTATGCTGGTGAAGTACAGGCTGTCCGCGGTGTCAGTTTTCATGTTAATAAAGGAGAAGCAGTGGGGATCGTAGGGGAGTCCGGTTGTGGTAAGTCAGTAACCTCTCAGTCCATTATGCGGCTGATTCCCTGGCCCCCCGGGAAAATTGTAGGTGGTCAGATTCTTTTCCAGGGCAAGGACCTGGTTAATGCCACCGAACAGGAAATGGAAAAAATCCGGGGCAATGAGATCGGTATGATCTTCCAGGACCCCATGACCTCCTTGAACCCCACCATGACCATCGGTCGGCAAATTGCCGAAGGTTTGATCAAACACCAGGGTTTGAGCAAGGAGCAGGCCCGGGCTAAAGCAATTGAGATGCTGGGGAAGGTGGGCATTCCCAGCCCGGAAAAACGGGTGGACCAATATCCGCATGAATTTTCCGGAGGTATGCGGCAACGGGTTATGATTGCCATCGCCCTGGCCTGCAATCCCAAACTGCTGATTGCTGACGAGCCTACTACTGCCCTGGATGTGACCATCCAGGCCCAGATTATCGATTTAATGCGGGATTTGCAGAAGGATATGGATACTTCCATTATCCTGATCACTCATGATCTTGGGGTAGTGGCAGATCTCTGCGAAAGGGTCATCGTTATGTATGCCGGTAAGGTAGTGGAAGTGGGTACTGCCCGTGATATTTTCCACAAACCTCAGCATCCTTATACCTGGGGGTTGCTGCGTTCTGTACCGCGGCTGGATGCCCGCAAAAAAGAGCCTCTCAGCCCCATTTACGGTACACCACCGGATTTGCTCAATCCACCTAAAGGCTGCGGTTTTGCTGCCCGTTGCGAATATTGCATGAAAGTCTGTTTGGAGCAGGAACCACCGGTAACAGACCTGGGGAACGGCCATCAGGTAGCATGCTGGTTGCAACATCCTCAGGCGCCTAAACCGGAACGCCTGCAGGTAAAGGAGGTGGGCTAAGTGGCCAAACAACCACTGGTAGAAGTTAAAGGATTGAAAAAGTTTTTCGAGGTAGGCCACGGCCAGGTCCTGAAAGCGGTCAATAACCTCAATCTGACCATTCATAAGGGAGAAACTGTCGGTCTGGTAGGGGAGTCAGGTTGCGGTAAGTCCACTGCCGGTAGGACCATCATTCGGCTCTATGAGCCCACAGCCGGTCAGGTTCTATTCAATGGCCGCAATATCTATGATCTGAAGGGGAAAGAGTTGCTGCAATTGCGGCGGGGCATGCAGATGATCTTCCAGGACCCCTATGCTTCCCTGAACCCCCGTATGACGGTAGGGGATATCATCGGGGAGGCGCTGGATATCCACGGTCTGGCCAAGGGCAAGGCCCGCCAGGAACGGATTATCGAGCTATTGCGTCTGGTTGGCCTCAATGCCGAGCATGCTAACCGCTTCCCCCATGAATTTTCCGGGGGTCAGCGGCAGCGGGTGGGTATCGCTCGAGCCCTGGCAGTAGAGCCCCAGTTCATTATCTGCGATGAGCCCATCTCCGCCCTGGATGTGTCCATTCAGGCGCAGGTGGTTAACCTGCTCAAGGATTTGCAGGAAAAAATGGGCCTGACCTATCTCTTTATAGCCCATGACCTGGCTATGGTTAAATACATCAGTGACCGGGTAGCGGTGATGTATCTGGGCAAGATGGTGGAGCTGGCTGAGTCCTTTGAACTGTATGACCGGCCGCTGCATCCCTATACCCAGGCCTTGCTGTCAGCTATTCCCATTCCCGATCCGGAAGTGGAGGCTTCCCGGCAGCGCATAATCCTGCAGGGGGATGTGCCCAGTCCCATCAATCCCCCCAGTGGGTGCCATTTCCGCACCCGCTGCCGTTATGCCAAGCCTATCTGTGCTGAACAGGAGCCGGAGTTAAGAGATATGGGCGGCGGTCACATGGTAGCCTGCCACTTCGCCGGTGAAGTGGGTAGATAAATGAAAAAAGCCCCTCTGGAAGAATTTTCTATTCCGGAGGGGTTTACGTTTGTTAAATTGATTCAATACCCAGCCTATCCGCCAGTTCCCGGGCAAAATTAACATACTTATCCCGGATCGCAGCATTTTCAGGATCAGCCTCAATTTCGGCAAACAGCCGATTGAGGCTTTCTTTTGTTTCCGGGGCCAGCTGACGCCAGGCCAGAGGATAGATGACATTGTCTTCCTTATGGATGTGTTCCTGCAACAACTGCTCATAGCCGATGGCATTGGCAATCACATCCAGTTTGGCACTCTTATCGCCCTGATCCCAGCGGTTGAGAGCTTCCGCCAGTTTGCTGATAAACCGCCGCCCCAGATCATGTTCCACCAGCATGCCCAGCACGGGACCATCCTTCAACCGCTGGTCCATTTCTCCTTCCATACGGTTAAACAGCTGGTCTTCTTCTTTCATGTGATGATATTTATCGGCATAGTTGCGGACAAATTCAATAATCTGCCGGAAGAGGGCGGTATCCACCTCCGCCCCTTCCACTATCTGAGAACAAAGCTGGCGAATAGCCTTTAATACCAGCAGGATAGGTTTATGTTCGGCAATCAGGATCTCTTTTGCATCCATTGAATTTCACCTCTTAATCTGAATGACGATGGTGGCCATGACTGTGACCGCCTCCGCAGCCGCAGGAAGGGGTACCACTGGTCAGTTTGCCTGCAAGGAAGGCTGCAACTGCTTCTTCAACAGTGCCACTGGCTCCACAATAGACATTAATACCGGCAGATTGCAAGTGAGACATAGCTCCCTGACCGATACCCCTGGCCAAGGCCACGCTGACCCCTTCTGATTGCAGCAGTTCAGCCAGGCGGCCGTGCTGATGCTGGTAGCTGGCTGTATCGACCAGAGCTTTATTGACAATCTGGTTGTCTTCCACTGTTACTATGGTAAACTGCCGGGAACGACCGAAATGGGGATTAACCTGACCGTTTTCAGTGGGTATAGCGATTTTCATCGTATATCTGCCTCCTCCGTGAATGAGTATGCCATGGCCCATGAGCAGGGCATGGGCGATTTTTTGCCGGGCCTGTTTGAGCAGGCGGTGAAAAGTAGGGCGACTCACCCCCATGGTCTGGGCACATTCCTCCTGTTCCAGATCCAGATAATCTTTAAGGCGAATAGCTTCCAATTCTTCAAAGGTGAGTTCAATATCATGCAAATGGCTAGAAGGAACACCTGCCGGTTTATAATAGCGTGCCCAGGGCAAAGCTCTAATATGTCGACACCGGGTAGGTCGGACCATTCCATCACCTCCTTATTTTCAACATAACACGATTATGAACATATGTCAATAATAATTGGCATGAAATACCATGAATTTTTTTCGTTAGAAATATAACACTATAAAAGGAAAATTACTGGGGAGGTGAAGTATATGCCTGGCCAACTGTCTCAAAAAGAGCTGACACTGTTGCAGGACCAGATCAATAATGAGCGCTTGCTGGTTGCCAAGTTCAACAGCTATGCAGCTCAAACTACTGATCCCCAAATTCGGGCTATGTGTCAGCAAATAGCCCAGCGCCATCAACAGCACTACAATACCCTGATTCAATTCCTGGGACAATAAGGAGGTGAAAGCCATGTTCGGCCAAATGACAGATAAAGATCTTCTGCAGGACTTGCTGGTAACGGAAAAGTACATTACCTCTGCCTATGACAATTTTGCCAATGAATCTGCCAATCCCAGCCTGCGTCAGTCGGTACTTAACATACTCAATGATGAACACAATATTCAGTCCGATCTCTGGAATACCATGAATCAGCGGGGCTGGTATCAGGTTCAACCGGCTCAGCCCCAGCAAATTCAGAGTGCCATCAGTCAGGTTATGGGCGGTGGTGTCACCATCAGTCGAATTGGTCAGCAATTTGGCCAACAGCCCATGGGTCAACAGCAAATGGGCCAATTTGGCCAGCAAGCCATTGGTCAGCAACAGTTTGGCCAGCAGCAGATGGGTGGCTTTGGCGGGGGTGTAACCCTGACCCCATCTCTGGCTCAGGCCCAGAATGTGCTGCAATCCAATCTGAGCAATATGCGGCAACAGGTGATGAACGACTGGACCCAGACCAACCCCGATTACCAGATGCAAGCCGGTGGTTATGGCCAGCAGCAATTCGGCAGATACTAAGACCAATGGGAGGAGCGATTTTTCGCTCCTCTTTTTATGTTATAATAGTAGAAAATGAATAAAGCGACACAGGGGGGATTAAACTGGAACAGATCAGGCAGGCAGCGCTGGCTGCTGGTTTTCTGGATGCTGGTTTTACTTCATGGCAGGGCCAGACCGCCCTGGTAGTAGCAAGGGCCATGCCTGAGCAGGGATGGCAACGTCGACAGGAGGGAAGGTGCCAGGGCTATGTGGCTCGGGTGGCCTGGGGTCAGGATTATCACCGGGTTATGCGGGAAATGCTGGAACGAGTTTTACAGCGAATGGGGTTAACAGGACAAATCCAGGTAGACAGCGGGCCCTGGCCGGAAAAGGAACTGGCAGTAAAAGCCGGCCTGGGCTGGATTGGCCGCAATACCCTGTTTTACCACTGGCAAGCCGGCTCTTTTGTTAACCTGGGGGTAGCTTTATTGCCCTTCCCAGCAGATGGAGGGAAGAACGAAATAGAAAAAAAACCCGGCAGCCGTTGTGGACAGTGTCGGCGCTGTTTGGAAGCATGCCCTGGTGGCGCCTTGACTGAACAGGGGCTGGTGGTGAGCCGCTGCCTTTCAGCGGTCAGTCAGCGGCGAGGGGACATAACTGAAGCAGAGGCAAGGTTGCTGCCGCCCCGACTGTACGGTTGTGATGATTGCCAGAAAGTCTGTCCCTATAACCGGGAGCAGGTAAAGAAAATGGGGGACTGGGGCTGGATAGATGTGGATGAGGTCTTGAGTTTAAGTAACCGGCAATTCAAGGAGAGCTGGGGCAAAACAGCGGCGGGCTGGCGCGGGGCCGGGGTAATCCGGCGCAATGCCAGGCTGATTACAATTTCACAGAATGGACAAAAAAATATGGTATACTGGAATAAAAAAGATAATGGGGGATAAGTGATGGCGAGAGTACTGGTGGTAGATGATGAAGAGCGGATCAGAAGGATGTTGAGGTTGTTTTTGGAAAAAGAAGGACTGGAAGTTCTGGAGGGGGAAAACGGCCAGCAGGCAGTGGAGCTGGTGCGAAAGGAACGGGTGGACCTGGTGGTACTGGATCTGATGATGCCGGTCATGGACGGCTGGGAGGCCTGTCAGCAGATTCGCAGCCAATCCCAGGTTCCGATTATCATGTTGACGGCCCGGGGGGAAGAAGAGGAAAGGATTCATGGTTTTGAACTGGGAGCTGATGATTACGTAGTCAAACCCTTCAGCCCCAAGGAACTAGTGCTGCGCATAAAAGCCCTTTTGCGGCGCAGCCTGGGCTCAAGTCCAGTGGAGGGCGAAGAAAAAGGGCTGAGTTTTCCTGGCCTTACCATTTTGCCGGAGAGCCGGAAAATCCTGGTGGAACAGCAGGAAGTTGCCCTGACTCCCCTGGAGTATGATTTGCTCCATTTCCTGGCCCGGCATCAGGGGCGGGTATTTACCCGGGAGCAGCTGCTGGAAAAAGTCTGGGGCTATGATTATTTTGGCGATTTGCGTACCGTGGATACCCATGTCAAACGGGTACGGGAGAAACTGGGGAAAATCAGTACTGAAGTAGCCGGTTATGTGGTCACCGTTTGGGGTGTGGGCTATAAGTTTGAGGTGAAGAAATGACCTGGCTCAAGCAACTGAGAGAAAGTATCGTTGTCAAGCTCTGGCTTTCCATGGTATTGTTGTTTGTCGGAGTAATGATTATCCTGGGCCTGGTTTTGAGTTCCATGTTTGAACAGTTCTATTTTAACTGGCAGGCCCGTGACCTGATCAATCGCAGCCTGCAGGTGGGCAAGGTACTGGCTGAGGAAGGGGACTGGGCCAAAGCCTATACCTATGCGGAAATTCTCAGTGAAGAGGATGGGGCTACCATTGGGATTGCCAATTACCACGGGGTGGTAATGGGGTGTTCCAATCCGGCACATTTCGCCCGGGGAGCGCGTATCAGCCAGGAAGAGCTGGAAGCCCTATCTGCTGGGCGGATACTGGTTAAACAGGGCAACATACCCGGCCAGCGGCAGACCCTCCTGATGGTACTGGTACCGGTGGATTTACCGGAGAGGGTCATGCCCGGCATGGGGCCCTGGCGGGGCGGCCGAAATGCCAGTTTACAGCGGATTGGGGTATTTGCCTATGTGCCCGTAGCTCCCATCACTGAAACTATTTTGCAGGTACGATTATTGTTAAGTGCCACAGCCATGGGAGCAGTGGCCCTGATCACCGTTCTGGGGTTGCTGATGAGCCGCAAAATTACCACGCCTTTGCTGGCTATTACTGAGGCAGCCAGTGCCATGATTAGAGGGGATTTCAGCCGGAGGGTAGAGGTAAATTCCGGGGATGAAATCGGACGGCTGGGTCAGACTCTGAACAAGCTGGGGGAAGAACTGGAACGTTCCCGGCAGGCCCAGGAGGGGCTGGAAAAAATGCGCCGGGATTTTATTGCCAATGTGTCCCATGAACTGCGCACCCCGCTGTTTTTGATTCAGGGTTACACTGAGGCCTTGCAGGAAGGGCTAGCAGCAGATGAGGCAGCCCGGGAGGAATTACTGGCAGTGATTATGGACGAAACCAGACGGATGCAAGGTCTGGTCAATGAACTGCTGGATCTGGCCCGCTATCAGGCGGGACAGGCTCCTTTACGAATGGAGCCTATACAGGTAGAAGAATTGCTGGCCGGGGTGGCCCAGAAGTTTCGCCCCTGGGCCCAGGAACAGGGGATTAGTCTGGAAGTGGAGGCGCAGCCAGGGCCTTCGCTGACCGGAGATTATGATGCGCTGACCAGGGTGCTGATCAACCTGACGGATAATGCTCTGCGTCATACGCCGGCCGGGGGACAGGTGACCCTGCTGGCTGAGCCGGAAGCAGATGGCTGGAAAATCAAGGTCAGGGATAGTGGTTATGGCATTCCTGCAGCGGATATCCCCTATATTTTTGAGCGGTTCTACAAAGTGGACAAGGCCCGCACCCGGGGGCGGGGCGGAACAGGCCTGGGACTGGCTATTGCCCGTTCCATTGTGGAGGCCCATGGAGGTAGTATCAAGGTGGAGAGCGAAGAGGGCAAAGGTACCGAATTTCAGATCTTTTTACCCGCTAAGGTGTAGGCAAGGGCCTACACCTTTTTTCCTTTTCCGGCATATGATGCTGTATGACCGGGAGGGAGGCAGTATTATGGCTGTGGAAACGGGACGAGCGCTGCGGCTGGCCTGCCAGGCCTATGGGGTGGAACCGGTGCTGGTGACCAGGTTGCAGGAGGATGTGTACCGGGTGGATTATGCCAGCGGTGCCCTGGCTCTGAAAATTACCGACATGAAACCGGAGCGCATCCAGTTCCTCTGGTCCTTGCAGGACTGGCTGTTTCGCCAGGGGTTTGAGCGGCTGGCTCCGCCTCTCTACACCCTGGCCGGGCAGCCTTATGTTCAAATCGGCTCATTGACCTTTATCGCTACTGGCTGGGTGGAAGGCAAAAAATGCCGGTTCAGCAAGGAGAGCCATCTGACGGCAGCGGCCCGGGTGCTGGGTGAGTTTCACCAGAAAGCCAGCCAGCTCAAGCCCAGCGGAGATGGGGGCGGAAAAGCCATGTGGCAGCGCTGGCCCCGGGTTTGGGAGAAACGCTGGCAGGAACTGCAGGAATTTCGCGACCTGGTACGAAAACGCGATTTACTTACCCCCTTTGACCGCCTTTTCCTGAATTCTGTCAATGATTACCTGCGGCAGGGGGAGCAGGCCATTACCATGCTGCAGGGCAGTGCCTATCGCAGCCTGGCCAGCTGGTCGGCCCGGGAAAGGACTTTTATTCACCGGGATGTGGCCGCTCGCAACTTCCTGATCGATGCAGAGGGGAGAGGCTGGTTGATTGATTTTGATTATGCCCGTTATGACCTGCATATTGCCGATGTGGCCCGTTTGCTGGATCGAAGCATGCGACGGTATCACTGGAAATTTAACCAGGCCCGTCTGATTCTGGCCGCCTACAACCAGGCCCGCAGCCTGAACCGGGAGGAAATCGAGGTATTGCAGGCATTTCTGCTTTTTCCCCAGCGTTACTGGCGGCTGGTCAACCGTTACTACCGGGAAAAACGGGATTGGAGCCAGAATGATTTTCTGCTCCGAATGGAAGATCTCTTGCGCCAGCGGGGGGAAAAGCATTATTTCCTGGCAGAGTTTGGCCGTTACTTTGGTTTGCGCAGTTATCGCGGGGGAGGAGTGGCCTGATGCAGCTGGAAAAACTATTGAAAGAGGAGTGGGGTTTGACGGTCAAAAAACTGACTCCGGTACGGTCAGCCTGGCGGGTGGAGGCAGAGGAAGGGATTTTTGCCTGCAAGTTTAGTCGTAGCAATCCGGAACGATTGAAACTGCTGGTAGAGGCCCAGGAATATTTGCTGGCAGCTGGATTTAACCGTTTTGCCCGGCTGGTGCCTACTCGGACGGGGCAATGGCTGGTACAACCGCAAGAGAAGGCCTGTCTGCTGACTACCTGGGTCAATGGAGAGGAACCCAGCTATTACCGGCAACGAGATCTGCTGGCGGTGAGTCGCGTTTTGGGCCAGTTCCACCGGGTGGCCTGCCAGTTCCCTGCTGCCCGGGTAGGCCAGGGCAAGGATAAGCTGGGGCAGTGGCCCAGGAAACTGGAGAAAAAAAAGGAGGAACTGGTGCAATCCCTGGAACTGGCCCGGCAGGAGGGAAACCGGGATCTGTTTAGCATCATTCTGTTATCCCGGCAAAAATGGTTACTGGAAATGGCCCGGGAGGCGGTTGAGGCTGTACGGCACTCCCCTTACCAGCAGCTGGTGGAAAGTTATCAGCGGGAAGGTCTGGCCCCTCTCTGCCATGGGGATACAGCGATGCGCAATTTTCTCCTGCGCTTGAATGGAGGTCAAACTGAGGGCTGGTTGATTGATTTTGATTCCCTGGCGGTTGATTTGCCGGTGGTTGATCTCTGGCGTCTACTGCGCCGCAGTCTGCGCCGCAACTACTGGTCCCAGCCTCTGGCCTTTGCCATGTTGAGAAGTTATCACCGGGAAAGAAAAATGACCCGGGAGGAAGTGGAAGTGTTGACGGCCTTGTTGACTTTCCCGGAAAAGGAATGGCGGCTGGCCAAAGCCTACTATCGTCAGCTGGACCAGCTAAGTGCCAGGGATAAATGTCGGTGGGCCGGGAAATTGCTGGACCTGGTAGCGGGACATGAGGACAAGGAGGCTCTGCTCCAGCAGCTGCCCCAGGTCCCCCTGACGGAAGAATATATTCCCTGGCTAAATGGATTGGGTAAGGAGGGAGCAGACAGTGAAAATCGCCGTCCTGGCTGATACCCATGTGGGCGACCGGCGGGAAAAACTGAATGAACGTATACTGACTGCCATTCAGGGGGTGGATATGATTTTTCATGCCGGTGACATAGTACAACCGGAGACCCTGGAGGAACTGGCCCGCATCGCCCCGGTGGAAGCAGTAGCTGGCAACCATGATTGCCAGCGCTTTGGCCTGGACCTGCCACGGCGAAAAATCGTGGAAGTGGCGGGTTACCGTTTTGGGCTAATTCATGGGGATGAATTCTGGGGGGTACACATGAACAAGAGCCAGCAGCTGGAATATCTATACCAGCTGGCAGTGGAACCTTTTCTGGAAGAAGAACCTCTGGACATGATCGTTTTCGGCCATAGTCACCGGCCCATTCTGGATTCCTGCAAGGTGGTATTCCGTCCCTCCAGTCCCATGGGAAGAAAGGAAAAGCGGACAGTACTGCTCTTTTCTCCGGGCATGGGCCATCGCAACCGCTATTTGTCCACTATTGGCTTTCTTCATCTACAACCGGCAGAGTTGCGGGCCGAAATAATGGTCTTCGGGGTACCGAAAGAAAAAAAAGGTCCGGTAATTGAATAATTTTGCTTTATTTTTTAGCCTCCTTTGGTATAATATTCATGTCTTATATTTAACCAAGGAGGCGTCAGAGCAAAAATGGAATTATGGTACACCGAAAAACAGACGGAAAATGTTGGTATTACCTGTAAAATCACTCAGACCTTGCATACAGAAAAGACTGAGTTTCAGGATCTGGCGGTGATCGATACCCTGCAATTTGGCCGCATGCTGGTTTTGGATGGCATGGTCCAGACTACCATCAAGGATGAATTCGTTTACCATGAAATGATCTCCCATGTAGCCCTCAATACCCATCCAAACCCCGCTAATGTCATGGTCATCGGTGGCGGTGATGGTGGCGCTATCCGGGAAATCATCAAACACCCCAAAGTACAGAAAGCTACCCTGGTAGAAATCGATGGCAAGGTGATTGAGGCCTCCAAAAAATATCTGCCGGAAATCGCCTGTGCCCTGGATGACCCGAAAGTGGATGTGCGGGTGGAAGATGGTATCAAGCATATCGCTGAACATGAGAACCACTATGACATTATCCTGGTGGACTCTACTGAACCGGTAGGACCGGCTGTGGGTTTGTTTGCCGCTGATTTCTACCGTTCCATTTACCGGGCCCTGAAGGAAGATGGTATCATGGTGGCCCAGACTGAATCTCCTTTTTTTAATGCTGATCTGATCAGCCGGGTTTTCAAGGACATATCCGCTATTTTCCCTATCACCCGGCTTTATCTGGCTTCTATTCCCACTTACCCCAGTGGTCTCTGGTCCTTTACTATGGGCAGCAAAAAATATGATCCTCTCGCGGTTAAAGAAGAGGATATCGCTCAATATCCTACCAAATACTACAATGCGGCTGTGCACAAGGGAGCTTTTGCTCTGCCCAATTTTGTCGCCGAGCTGCTGAAGTAGGTGGCCAGGATGTTAAAACAGGTTGAACGCATCAGTGATTTCATGGGTTCCACCCGGGACTGGGCCGAGGCCAAATCGGTAATTATCGGCATTCCCATGGACTTTACCACTTCTTTTCGTCCTGGTACCCGGCTGGGGGCGGCAGCGGTAAGAGGGGTATCCTGGGGAATCGAGGAATACAGCCCTTACCAGGATCGGGACCTGGCTGACCTCAGCTATTATGATGCCGGGGATATGGCCCTGCCTTTTGGACAGGTGGAGGAAAGTCTTAAGATCATTGAACAGGTCACTGCTGAAGTGCTAACTGCTGGCAAGTTTCCTCTCTTCATCGGAGGCGAACATCTGGTCAGCTATCCCATTATCAAGGAATATGCCCGCCGTTATCCGGACCTGGCGGTTATCCATTTTGATGCCCATGCCGATTTGCGGGAAGATTATCTGGGCAATCCCCATTCCCACGCCACGGTGATGCGCAAAGTTGCAGAACTGATTGGGCCACAGAATGTCTACCAGTTCGGGATTCGCAGTGGTACCCGGGAGGAATTTGCCTATGGTCGGGCCAAAACCAATTTTTATCCTTTCCAGGTGTTAGAACCACTGCAGAAGGTGATACCGCAGCTGCAAAACCGGTCTATCTATGTGACCCTGGATATCGATGTGGTTGATCCTGCTTTTGCGCCGGGAACCGGCACGGCTGAACCGGGGGGCATATCGGCAGCGGAAATGCTGGCTGCCATTATCGCCCTCAAGGAATTGCAGGTAGTAGGATTTGACCTGGTGGAAATCGCGCCCCAGTATGACCAGAGTGAACGCACCGCCCTGCTGGGGGCCAAAATCGTCAGGGAAGCGCTGCTGGCTTTTACGGAAAAATAGTTGCCATTAATTACAATTTATGATAATATATATGTGTGATTTATCACATGACTTTTCACCCCACCTTTTATACGCCCGCATTATGCGGGTGTTTTTTTGTGTAAGTTTGTAAATTTTTTTGACTTCTATAAGGATAAAGCATATAATAATAGCAAAGGATGTGTTCAGTATAGAAGGTGGATGTTATGGCAACTGTATCTTTTGATAAGAATATTATTATCAGAGAACCAGAAGCAATTGAAAAACTGATTGATGTACTTTTGTCTGAAGATGTGAAACCTGTCAATAAGAAGCTGGCTTCTGCTGAGGAGATAGCAAGGGGTGAAGAAATATTAAGACGTTGCTTATCCCTCTCGAAAAATTCTTAGGGATGGCTTCCGAAAAGAAAGTATCGGAAGTCATCTCTATTTTTAAATGCGCAAAAGATCGTGATATTGAAAATTTTATTAAAGAGAAAGCAATTATTTATGAGAAAAAAGCAAAAAGCCGAACATACCTTGTTTTTGATGAGGAGGCATTATTAGAAGGAGAATTTAAGCTCCTGGGATATTTTGCCCTGGCATTACAGTCGCTCAAAATACCTGAAGGCACCAGCGTATCCCAGATTCGCAGACTCGATGGGCTTTATTCAAGAAAGGAGACGGATTAATTACTGAAATACCAATTGGTCAACTGGGAAAAAATGATCTATATAAAGATGATATAAACGGAGATAAGTTAATGAAATATGCCCTCGCGGTTATCTCAAGAGCACAGGAAATAGTAGGTGGGCGGATTGTTTTTTTAGAATGCCAGGACAAGCCCAAGCTAATTGATTTTTATTCACGAAATGGATTCAAGATTTTTCGGAAGGATCCACTGGATAATTTAGTTCAAATGATTCGTTTAATTAACTAAGCAACAAGAGGACCGCTGATAGGTCCTCTTGTTTTTTTCCCACCCCTGACATATAATATAATTAACATATCAACATATATAAATATATAAATAAAGGAGGCCTTATTAAACATGAGTGCCAAATCGGGTTTATCGCTCCTCGATCGTTTCCTCACTCTCTGGATTTTCCTGGCCATGGCGCTGGGAGTAGGGCTGGGCTGGACCTTTCCCGGACTGGCGCAGTGGTTGGATAGTCTCTCGGTCGGTACCACTTCCATCCCTATCGCTATCGGTTTGATTGTGATGATGTATCCGCCCCTGGCTAAAGTAAATTACCGGGAGCTGGGTAAAGTGTTCCGGGATGGTAAGGCCTTATCCCTTTCCTTGCTGCAGAACTGGGTGATTGGCCCGGTGCTTATGTTCATCCTGGCAGTAGCCTTTTTGCGGGATTATCCTTCATTTATGGTAGGCTTGATTCTCATCGGCCTGGCTCGCTGTATCGCCATGGTGATTGTCTGGAACAGCCTGGCCAAAGGGGATACGGAATATGCGGCAGCTCTGGTGGCCTTTAATTCCATCTTCCAGGTCCTGTTCTATTCTGTTTATGCCTATATTTTTATTACCGTCTTGCCCACCTGGATTGGGCTTAAAGGCTATGAAGTGCATATTTCCATGGCTGAGGTAGCCAAATCGGTAGCCATTTATCTGGGGATTCCCTTTGCGGCCGGGTTTTTAACCAGAACCCTGCTGGAACCGGCTAAAGGTAGCGAATGGTATATGAAAAAGTTTGTGCCTAAAATCAGTCCCCTGGCGTTAATTGCTTTGCTCTTTACAATTGTGGTAATGTTTACTTACAAGGGGAAATATATAATTGAACTGCCTCTGGATGTGTTACGCATTGCAGTTCCCCTCTTGATTTACTTTGTGGTTATGTTTGCGGTTTCCTTCTTCCTCAGCCGCCAGGCGGGAGTTGATTATGGCAAGACAGTGAGTCTGTCCTTTACCGCAGCCAGCAACAACTTCGAGCTGGCGATCGCGGTGGCGGTAGCTGTCTTCGGGATTGAGTCCAAAGAGGCCTTTACAGCGGTTATCGGTCCCCTGATTGAGGTGCCGGTGATGATCGCTCTAGTTAATGTAGCTCTGGCCTGGGGTAGAAAGTATTATGGCTTAAAGGATAGCAGCATCTGACAGGAGGCTAACCATGAAAGAACTGGCGGAAAAACTGCGGGCCCTGGCGGATGAGAATCGGCTGCAGATTATCCGGCTGCTGGCCCGGGGAGAGCTGTGTGTCTGTGAAATCATGGAATATCTGGAGATGAGTCAGCCAACAGCCTCCCATCATCTGAAAATCCTGAAACAGGCCGGACTGGTGACGGATCGCAAAGAGGGGCGCTGGAGTTATTACCGTTTGCAGTCTGAGGCTGTGCAGGCACTGACGGCAGAAATCCAGGGCCTGCTTGTCACCGGGGAACCACTACCTCCCCGGCCTGCCAGCCGGTGTCAGCCAAAGGAGTAAAAGAACATGAAAGCGGTCAAAGATGATGAACTAATCTGGATCCCTACCTGTTGCAATGGCTGTGGCGGCCAGACCGGTATTCTGGCCGGCATCAGGGATGGGGAGGTAGTCAAAATCAAGCCCAATTCCGAAAACCCAATCGGAGTGGCCCTGACCTGGGAGGAGTTTCAGGAGCAAAAACAGCGCGGTGGGCGGGTCTGCTTGAAAGGAGTGCATGCTCCCCGGCAGTGGGCGGATCCGGAACGCCTTACCCGGCCCCTTCTGCGCAAAGGGCCACGGGGCAGCGGGCAGTGGCAGACCATCAGCTGGGAAGAGGCCCTCGCACTACTGGCGGAACGGCTGGAGCAGTTGCGGCGGGAACATGGGCCGGAAAGTCTGCTCTGGTTTTGTGAAGATCATTCCTTTATTCACATTCAGGAGGAGTTTTGCCGGGCCTATGGCACTCCCAATTTCCTCAACCACACCAATATCTGCGATGCCGGTCGGCGGGCCGGATTTCTGCGGGTTCTGGGCATAGAGCGTCCGCTGGCCCATTTGTCTCAGGCCCGGGTCATTCTGCTGCTGGGCTGGAACCCCCTGGAGGCAGTAAAATGGATGTACTTGCCGGCAGCTCTGGAGCAGGCTCTGGACCAGGGGGCCCGGCTGTTTGTGGCTGACCCGGTCAGGAGCAAAACCGCCTGCCGCGGTCACTGGCTGCCAGTGCGACCGGGAACCGATGGGGCCCTGGTGCTGGCTCTTTGCCATATCCTCTGGCGGGATGGCAAATATCAGCGGGATTTTGTCCAGCAATACACCAGTGGCTGGGATGAATTCGCCGTCTATCTGCAGGACAAAACCCCGGCCTGGGCTGCCGAACTGACTGGCCTGGAGGAAAGGAAAATTGAGGAACTGGCTGCTCTGCTGGCCGAATATGCACCCAGGGTAGTGGTGGATGCCTGGTGTGGTGTCAGCCATTACAGTAACGGTATGGAAACTACCCGGGCGGTGGCCTGTCTCAATGCCCTGCTGGGAACCATTGATCGCCCCGGTGGATTGCTCTGGCCGGAAAGGTTTAAACTGACGGGGCGTCCTCCGCAACCGAACTGGCCGCAGATTGCCAGTCCTGCTGTCGATGGGCGAGGAGCAGCCTATCCCTTTGCCCACAAGTCCGGCAGTTATGTGGCAGCCCGGGAAGCCATTCTCAGCGGACAGCCCTATCAGCCGCGGGCGGCAGTGGTGGTTTTTCAGAATCTGATGCTATCCCTGCCCAATGTGGAGAAAAGCGAAGCAGCCCTGCGTCGCCTGGATTTTCTGGCTGTTTGCGATGTCTATCTGTCTGAAACGGCCCTGCTGGCTGATCTGGTCCTGCCAGGTACTCATTTTTATGAACGTTATGACCTGACAGTAAACTGGACGGCTTTTCCTTCCCTCAGTTTGCGCCAGCCGGTGGTGGAGCCGCGGTCCGGCATCTGGCCGGAATATGAATGGATTCTGGAACTGGCCCGGAAATTGAGCTTATCCGGATTTGACCTTTCTTACCAGCAGTACCTGGACTGGCAGGTGAAACAGGCCTGTGGACTTTCCTTGTCGGAACTGGCCAGCCTGCCGGGAGCGGTATTCAACCGGGGACCGACCCGTTATGAGAAATGGCGGGAACGGCCCTTTCCTACTGAAAGCGGCCGCATCCAGCTGGGCTGTGACTGGCAGCCGCCAGGGACTTTGCCCAATCAGGATTATCCCTTTTATATGGTTAACTGGAAAGTGTATCAGCATACCCATACCCGCAGCCAGAACAATCCGGTTCTGTTACAAGCCTATGGGGAAAACCCCCTCTGGATTCATCCCGAGACAGCGGCAGCTCTGGGTATTGGCCCGGAGGACCGGGTACGGGTAGAATCAGAGTATGGCTGGATTGAGAGCGGGGTTTTCCTTACAGAAGGTATCCATCCCCGGGTGGTAGGCCTGGCCCATGGTTTTGGCCACTGGGCCCTGGGCAGTCGGGCTAAAGGGCGGGGGGCAGCCGTAAATCGTTTGTTGGCCGGTACGGCAGAAGCAGGCAGCGGTCAGGCTATTCTCAAGGAATGCCGGGTTAGGCTAAGAAAGGTTGACAAATGAACCTTCCCTTGCTAAACTATACTTAGCATATACACAGGGGGAGTAGCTGTCGGGCAAATTGCCCGGTGAACAGAGTCGTCATTCCGGCCGTTTAGGCCCGGCTCTGTTGGCTGATGGAGCCAAGCAAGACCCTGTCTTTCCTGAGAAGGAAAGGCAGGGTCTATTTTTGTTAATAATAAAGTTGATAGGAGGGGATAGTTATGTTGTGGCAGTTATTGGGAGGACTGATTATTATCTTAATTGGGGCTGAACTTTTCACCAATGGGATTGAGTGGCTGGGCAAAAAGCTTAATCTGTCCCAGAGTGCAGTGGGAAGTGTGCTGGCGGCTGTCGGCACAGCCTTACCGGAAAGCATGATTCCGGTGGTAGCCATTTTATTTGGTGTGGGAGAAGCCGGGCATCATATTGGGGTAGGGGCGATTCTGGGTGCCCCCTTTATGCTGGTCACCCTGGGGCTGGCCCTGGTGGGAACCGGGGCTCTGGTTTACCGGAAGCGACGGGAAACAGGCACTGAGGTGGCAGTCAACAAAGGACAGCTCAACCGGGATCTGGGCTTCTTCCTGGTCTTCTACGGTCTGGCGGTAGTTGCAGCTTTCCTGCCCGGTTGGGCCAAATATGGTATCGCTCTGGTGCTGGCCGGGGGCTATTTCTGGTATGTCTGGCGTACCCTGCAGGCTGACTGTGAAGCCATCGGCCACTGTCCCCCTCTCTATCTGGCTCGCAAAAACCCGGAACCGGGCAAGCCGCTGGTGATTTTGCAGGTAGTGCTGGCATTAGGGGTGATTATCCTGGGGGCCAAACTGTTCGTAAGTGGAGTAGAGGAAATAGCGGTCTGGCTGGGCCTCAGTCCTATGCTGGTCGCCCTGATTCTCGCCCCGGTGGCCACCGAGTTGCCGGAAAAACTGAACAGCATTATCTGGATGCGGCAGAATAAGGATGTAATGGCCACTGGCAACATGACAGGAGCGATGGTCTTTCAGAGCAGCCTGTTGCCGGCCTTTGGTATGGTTTTCACCGACTGGCAGCTGGGGCAACAGGGGCTGACCAGTATCGGCCTGGCCCTGGTGGCTGCTCTAGTCCTCTGGCTGGTGAACCGGCGGCGCCAGGGCCGCATTCCAGGCCAGCTGCTCCTTTTGTTTGCGATTTTTTATTTGCTTTTTGTACTGACCATTATATAATGACAGCAGGGGGTGGTGTTCATGTTGTTAAGGGAAATCCTGGAAGCTAACCGGGAATTTGTCCAGCGCTGGGAACAGGAGCGGGAAGCCCGGCAGGCGGGCAAGTTGCCGGCCAAAAAACTGGCCATTTTCTCCTGTATGGATACCCGGCTAGTGGAAATGCTGGAGCCGGCCCTGGGTTTAAAACGGGGGGAAGCCAAGGTTATCAAAAATGCCGGTACTATTTTAACCGAAGATGTGGTACGCAGCCTGGCCGTGGCTATCTATTTGCTGGGGGTAGAAGAGGTGGTGGTAATCGCCCACCTCGATTGCGGAATGGCCAAACCGGATGCGGACAGGATGCGGCAGGCCATGCTGGCCCGGGGTGTGAAGCCGGAAGACCTGGAGGGTGTGGACCTGGCTGCCTGGCTTCAGGGCTTCGGGGAAGATTACCACGGCCATGTGCGAGAAGTGGTGGCAGGATTGCGCAATCACCCGCTTTTGCCTAAAGATATTCCTTATCATGGCCTTTTATTCTGTCCCGATACCGGGCATCTGGAACTGGTAGTGGATGGGTATAAAGAGTAAAAGCAGAGACCGTCTGGCCTCTGCTTTTGCCTTTACCGGTTGGCAGGCTTGAAGGTATTGCACATGGTGCCATCAGAAGAAGAGACCCGCTTATCACCGGTGGACATTACTTCGATGGTATTGGCAGTGCACATAGCATTATCATAATAGGTGCATTCTTCTACTTTGCATTTAATAGTGGCCATTTTTCTACACCTCCCCTTATAGATTTACAGGCATATTGTTTCATTTGTTTTCTGCTTTTATTCAGGATATAATTGTGTGGGGAGGGGATAATTGTGAGCAAAAAATGGTTAGTGCTGGCCAATGTAGCTCTTGGTACTTTTATGGCCACTCTCGACGGCAGCATTGTCAATGTTGCTTTACCCACCATAGCCCGGGATTTAGGTGTAACCATCGGGGAAATTCAGTGGGCAGTTACATCCTATTTATTAACTATTTCCGGTCTTTTGCTGGTATTTGGCCGGGCAGCGGATCTGTGGGGACGGCGGCGCGTCTATGCCAGCGGCTTTCTGGTTTTCTCCCTGGGTTCTTTTTTTTGTGGCCAGGCCAGTTCCCTGCTGGTCCTGATCCTGGCCCGCATCCTGCAGGCAGTGGGAGCAGCTATGTTAATGGCCAATAGCATGGGGCTGGTGACAGCAGCTTTCCCGCCCCAGGAACGGGGGCGGGCCCTGGGTCTAATCGGTACCGTGGTTTCGGCAGGCAGCATGACCGGGCCTTCCCTGGGCGGAGTAATGGTGGCTCAGTGGGGCTGGCCCAGTATCTTTTATATCAATATACCCATTGGACTTTTAGCTTTCATCTGGTCGATCTTCAACTTACCCCGGGAAGAAGAACTGAGCCGGGGGGAAACCTTTGACCGCCTGGGAGCAGTGCTGCTGGTTACCGGTTTAACTGCCTTTCTCTGGGCTCTGTCGGAAGGTTACAAACTGGGTTGGACTGATCCTCGCTTGCTGGCTGTTGGTAGCGCGGGGCTGGCACTCCTGATCTTTTTGTTTTACCGCATGCGCCGCATGGACAGTCCTTTAATCGACTTAACCCTGTTCCAGCGCCGCCCCTTTTTCTATGGCGGTATCACCGGTTTAATTTCTTTCATCTCCCTGTTCTCCACCAATTTGATTATGACCTTTTATGTCCAGCAGGTACTGGGTTATTCCCCGGCTCAGGCCGGAATCGCTCTTTCCGCTTTTCCGGTGGTAATGGCAGTTGTGGCCCCGGTGGCAGGCAGTTTGTCCGACAAATTCGGCTATCAGTGGTTGACCAATACCGGTCTGGCGGTCAATACCATCGGATTGCTGGCTTTGACTACTCTGAATAAAAACTCCTCTCTGCTGGCGGTTTTCCTGCACCTGGCCGTACTGGGCCTGGGTATGGGCCTGTTCCAGAGCCCCAATAACAGCAGTATGATGGAAGTTGTTCCCAAACCAAAACTGGGGATTGCCGGCAGCATCAATGCCCTGATGCGCAATGTGGGGATGGCTACCGGGATCGCCTATTCCATGTCTGTCTTTGGTACCGTCTACAAGCTCAGCCACGATTTTTTGCAGGCTATGGACTGGGTGTTTTATACAGGGGCCCTGATCAGTATACTGGGTCTGGTCATCAATATGCAGGGCCGAAAAGCGGTACAGGAGGGGGCCAGATAAGTTTTAGCTGTTCACCCTGGTAAAGCGACCGTTCAGAGGCCGGACAAGCCCGTTGGGGTGGTGAGTTAACATTAATTTAACATTAAAATTTTCGCTAAAAGTATTGACACATTCAGACATCATTAGTACAATAACTAACAAATATAGCTGTTATACATTATACAAGCGACGACGGGGAAGGCTGTCGGGAGAACGGACGCAAGAGAGCCGGGAGGGTGGAAACCGGTGTCACGGGCCCGGACGGGGATCACCCCTGAGCTGTCGGTCGAACCCTTGCTCAGGCAGTAGGCCGTACCGGGTTAGCCGCCGTTATCCGGCTACAGAGGGGTTCCGGTTTGCTTGACCGGAACAACCAGGGTGGTACCGCGGAAGGCATCTTCAGCCTCTCGTCCCTGTCGGGACAGAGAGGCTTTTTTACAAGTAAATAGGCATTACCGAGGGAAGTGTACCTAGGGTTCCGCCGCAAGTTCTTTGCGGGACTGTGACCAAGCGGTACAGGCGGCTTTGGCCGTTACACCGTGGGGATAAAAGACCCAAGCGGATAGGTTCCACTCGATCTTGGATCAAGATTGAACTGGTGGGGTCTGTCCGCTTGGGTTTTATTTATACACAAATTCAAAATTTGTCTCCCCTGGATAGACATGGGGGTGATGGGAGCGGTGGGGAGACAGGAGGTTTGAGCTGTAGAATTTTTGAGGGGAGGAATTTGTTGTGGGTCTGATCATTTATCTGGATGGCAAGTTCGTACCGGAGGAAGAAGCTAAAGTTTCCGTTTTCGACCATGGTTATCTCTATGGAGACGGGGTTTTTGAAGGCATTCGCGCCTATCACGGCCGGGTATTCAAGTTGAAGGAGCACATCGACCGGCTCTATGAATCGGCCAAAACCATCATGCTGGACATTCCGCTCAGCAAAGAGGAAATGACGGAAGTGGTGGTGGAAACCTGCCGCCGCAACAATATCCGCGATGGCTATATCCGCCTGGTGGTTTCCCGGGGCAAGGGGGACCTGGGTCTGGATCCGCGCAAGTGCCCGCGGCCGACAGTGATGTGTATTGCTGCTACTATTACTCTTTATCCCCAGGAATTTTATGAAAAGGGGCTGGAGGTTAAAACCGTTCCCACTCCCCGCAATCTGTCTGAAGCCTGTAATCCGCGGGTGAAGTCCCTGAACTACCTGAACAATATCTATGCCAAAATCGAGGCTAACCTGGCCGGGGTGCTGGAAGCCCTGATGCTGAATGCCCAGGGTTATGTCTGTGAGGCCACCGGGGATAATGTGTTCATTGTCAAGGATGGGGAACTGATTACTCCTCCCATTTATCTGGGGATTCTGAAGGGGATAACCCGGGATGTCGTTATGCAGCTGGCCCGCCAGCGGGGTATTACCGTCAAGGAAGAAGTTTTTACCCGGCATGATGTTTTCAATGCCGATGAGGTATTCCTTACCGGTACCGCTGCAGAGCTGATTCCGGTAATCAAAGTGGATGGCCGGGTAATCGGCGATGGCAAGCCCGGGCCCATGTTCCAGCAGCTGCTGCAGGACTTCCGGGCCCTGACAGAAGTGGATGGACCGGAAATCTTCGTACCTGCTACGGAAAAAGTCGGCTAAGTGAGGAGGAAACAGGGTGCAACTGCGCAGTTCTGCGGTCAAATCGGGATTGGAAAGGGCGCCCCATCGTTCGCTCTGGAATGCGATGGGCTATACCGGGGAAGAATTGCAGCGCCCTATTATCGGGGTAGTGAACTCCCACAATGAAATTGTACCCGGACACATGCATCTCAATACCATTGCCGAGGCGGTCAAGGCCGGGATCAGGATGGCCGGGGGACTGCCGGTGGAATTTCCGGCCATTGCCGTCTGTGACGGGCTGGCCATGGGCCATAAGGGCATGCACTACAGCCTGGCCAGCCGGGAGCTGATTGCCGATTCGGTGGAAATCATGGCAGAAGCTCATGCCCTGGACGGACTGGTGCTGATTCCCTCCTGTGATAAGGTAGTGCCAGGAATGCTGATGGCGGCGGCTCGCCTCAATATTCCCGCCATTTTTATCAGCGGGGGGCCGATGCTGGCTGGACGCTGGCAAGGTCAGGCCGTTTCCCTCTCCACGGTGTTCGAGGGCGTAGGGGCAGTGGCTAATGGTCGCATGACCGAAGCCGAATTAGAGGAACTGGAAGAAGGAGCCTGTCCGGGTTGTGGTTCCTGTGCCGGCATGTTTACTGCCAATTCCATGAATTGCATGACGGAAGTGCTGGGGATGGCCCTGCCGGGCAATGGCACCATCCCGGCGGTGATGGCAGCCCGTTTGCGGCTGGCCAAGGCAACAGGAAAGCAGATCATGGAACTGGTGCGGCGGAATCTCAGGCCGCGGGATATTATGACTGCGGCGGCTTTCCGCAATGGCCTGAAAGTGGATATGGCCCTGGGTTGTTCCACCAATACCCTTTTGCATTTGCCGGCTATTGCCCACGAGGCGGGAGTGCCCTTTGAGCTGGATGATGTCAATCGTTTTAATGAAGAGATTCCCCAGCTTTGCAAGCTGAGCCCTGCTGGCCCTTACCATATGGAGGACCTGCACCGGGCTGGCGGTATCCCGGCGGTGATGAGCCGGCTGGCTGCCCAGGGCAAGCTGGAAACAGAGGTATTGACGGTAACAGGCAGGACCATGGCGGCCAACCTGGAGGGGGTCAGGGTGCTGGATGAAGAAGTCATCCGGCCCTGGGATCGTCCTTACCAGGCCACCGGGGGACTGGCGGTGCTGAAAGGCAGTCTGGCTCCCCAGGGAGCTGTGGTCAAGAAAGGGGCCGTGGCTCCGGAGATGCTGAAACATACCGGTCCGGCCCGGGTGTTTGACGGAGAGGAAGCGGCGGTTAAGGCCATTCTCGGCGGGCAAATTCGGCCGGGAGATGTGGTGGTGATCCGCTATGAAGGCCCCAAAGGCGGCCCCGGTATGCGGGAAATGCTGACTCCCACCGCTGCCGTAGCTGGTGCTGGACTGGATAAAGTAGTAGCCCTGATTACCGATGGTCGTTTTTCCGGAGCCACCCGGGGGGCTTCTATCGGTCACGTTAGTCCGGAAGGAGCGGAAGGGGGACCCATTGCTCTGGTCCAGGAAGGGGACTTAATTGCCATTGATATAGAAGCAGGCCGGTTGGATTTACTGGTAGATGAAACAGAACTGGCCCGGCGCCGGGCAAAATGGCAGCCACCGGAGCCGAAGGTCAAAACCGGCTACCTGGCCCGCTATGCCAAACTGGTAGGCTCAGCGGCGGGCGGGGCGGTTGTGAAGGGGTGAAAAGCGAATGGAAATGACAGGAGCCCAGATGCTGGTCAAATGTCTTGAGGCCGAGGGTGTAGAGCATATTTTCGGTTATCCCGGCGGGGCAGTGCTGAATATCTATGATGCCCTTTTTGATTCTAATATTTGCCATATCCTGGTTCGCCATGAGCAAGGGGCAGCCCATGCTGCTGACGGATACGCCCGGGCCACCGGCAAAGTGGGGGTCTGTCTGGCCACTTCCGGGCCGGGAGCGACCAACCTGGTTACCGGTCTGGCTACCGCCTATATGGATTCCATACCGATTGTGGCTTTCACCGGCCAGGTAGCCACGGGGCTAATCGGTAAGGATTCCTTTCAGGAAGCAGACATTTTCGGCATCACCCTGCCCATAACCAAGCACTCCTTTCTGGTTAAAAACCTGGAGGATCTGCCCTTTACCATCAAGGCAGCCTTCAAAATCGCCCGGGAAGGGCGGCCGGGCCCGGTGCTGATCGACTTGCCCCGGGATATTATGGCAGCTAAAGGCCATTTCCGCTATCCGGAAAAAATCTGCCTGCCGGGCTTCAAACCAGTTTATGATGGGCATCCGGAACAGATTGCCCAGGCTGTACGGCTGATCCAGGAAAGCAGCAAGCCGGTGATCTATGCCGGGGGTGGTGTGATCGCTTCCGGAGCTGCCAGACATCTGCTGGAACTGGCGGAATTGATTCAGGCGCCGGTGACTACCACCCTGATGGGGCTGGGGGCTTTTCCCGGAGACCATCCTCTCTTCCTGGGGATGCTGGGCATGCATGGTACCGTGGCAGCCAATTTTGCCGTCAGCCATTGTGACCTGCTGATTGCCATAGGTTGCCGCTTTGATGACCGGGTGACCGGAAAAATCGAGGAATTCGCCCCCGGGGCCAGGATCATCCATATCGATATCGACCCGGCGGAAATCGGCAAAAATGTGCGGGTGGATGTGCCCATTGTTGGTGATGTCGGCCGGGTTTTGTCTGAACTGAACAGCAAACTGGTAGCCCGGGCTCCCGGGGATTGGCTGGCCACCGTGGAAGCCTGGAAGGAAAACCATCCTTTGCGCTACAGCAAAGAAGGAGAGGGGATCAAGCCCCAGTATGTGGTAGAGGAGTTGCGGCGCCAGACCAGGGGCATGAAGGTGAAAATCACTACTGAGGTGGGACAGAATCAGATGTGGGCCGCCCAGTATTTCACCTTTACCGAGCCCCGCAGCCTGATTACCTCCGGTGGGCTGGGCACCATGGGCTTTGGTTTGCCCGCTGCCATTGGGGCGGCGGTGGCCTGCCCCGACCATGTGGTCATCGATATTGCTGGTGATGGCTCTATCCAGATGAACAGCCAGGAGCTGGCCACCGCTGTCCAGTACAACCTGCCGGTCAAGGTGGTTATCCTCAATAACGGCTATCTGGGTATGGTGCGGCAGTGGCAGGAACTCTTCTACAACCGGCGTTACTCTCAGGTGGATATGAGCTGGGCCCCGGATTTTATCAAACTGGCCGAAGCTTATGGAGCCAAAGGCCTGCGGGCCACCCGGCCGGAAGAAGTGCCGGAGGTACTGGCTACCGCCCTGGCGACTCCGGGTCCGGTAGTGGTGGATATCGTTGTTGACCGGGAAGAAAATGTCCTGCCCATGGTACCGCCGGGCGGGGCACTGCACAAAATGATTGGAGGGTGAGGGATATGCGCCATATCTTAGCGGTGCTGGTGGAAAACAATCCCGGGGTGCTGACCCGGGTAGCGGGCCTGTTCAGCCGCCGGGGCTACAATATTGACTCCCTCACCGTGGGCAGAACGGAAAACCCCCGCATTTCCCGCATGACCATTGTGGTGGAGGGAGATGACCTGGTTTTAGAACAGGTGACCAAGCAATTGCACAAGCTGGTGGATGTGCTGAAAATCAAGGATATTTCTTCCGAGGATTATGTGGACCGGGAGCTGATGCTGATCAAGGTCAATGCCGCCGACCAGCAGGTGCGGGGAGAAATCATGCAAATCGTCGATATCTTTCGGGCCCGCATTGTGGATATCGGGCGCAAGACCCTGACCATCGAAGCTACCGGGGATGAGGGCAAAATCAATGCTCTGGAAAACGCCCTGCGGCCTTTTGGGATCAGGGAACTGGTGCGTACCGGCAAAATCGCCATGCTGCGGGGCCAGAAAACTACAACAGCAGACATAAAGGAGGAAGATTGAGAATGGTAAAGTGCTATTATGATCAGGATGCCAATCTGGAGTTATTGAAAAACAAGACCGTGGCTGTGATCGGTTATGGCAGCCAGGGCCATGCCCAGGCTCTGAACCTGCATGAATCCGGAGTACGGGTAGTAGTCGGCTTGCGGCCGGGCAGTGCCCGCTGGGCAGAAGCAGAGGCGGCTGGACTGAAGGTGGCCACTCCGGCGGAAGCGGCGGCTCAGGCGGATATTATCCAGATTCTCACTCCCGATGAAACCCAGGCCAAACTGTACCGGGAGGAAATCGCCCCCCATCTGACCGCCGGCAAGGCCTTGATGTTCTCCCATGGGTTCAACATCCACTATGGTCAGATTGTGCCTCCTGCTGATGTGGATGTCTTCCTGGTAGCGCCCAAGAGCCCTGGCCACATGGTGCGTCGCATGTACCAGGAAGGCCGGGGGGTACCGGGCCTGATCGCCATCCATCAGGATGCTACCGGACAGGCCAAAGACCTGGCTCTGGCTTATGCTAAAGGGATTGGCTGCACCCGGGCCGGGGTATTTGAAACCACCTTCAAGGAAGAAACGGAAACCGACCTTTTCGGGGAACAGGCGGTCCTTTGCGGCGGGGTTTCCGAGCTGATCAAGGCCGGTTTCGATACTCTGGTGGAAGCGGGTTATGCTCCGGAAATGGCCTATTTTGAGTGCCTGCATGAACTGAAACTGATTGTGGACCTGATCTATGAAGGCGGCCTGAGCTGGATGCGCTATTCCATCAGTGATACGGCTGAATTCGGTGACTACATGACCGGCAAGCGCATTATTACCGAAGAAACCCGGCAGGAAATGAAGCGGGTACTGGCCGAAATCCAGAATGGCGAATTCGCCAAAAAGTGGATTCTGGAAAACCAGGCCAACCGCCCTGTCTACAATGCCATCAAGAACAAGGAACAAAACCATCTGATCGAACAGGTCGGCCGGGAATTGCGGGCCATGATGCCCTGGTTGAAAAAGTAAGCAGTAAGAGGGGTTTTCGCAGATACAGGAGGGGTTTTGATGAAAATGAAGGCAGCTCAGGCCCTGATTAAATGCCTGGAGTTGGAAGAGGTAGAAATCATCTTCGGCTATCCCGGCGGGGCTGTGCTGCCCATCTATGACGCCCTGTACGGGAAGGGGATCAAACACGTACTGGTGCGTCAGGAGCAGGGGGCGGTCCATGCCGCTAATGGTTATGCCCGGGTCACCGGAAAAACGGGAGTGGTACTGGCCACTTCCGGTCCCGGAGCCACCAACCTGGTGACAGGTATAGCCAATGCCTATATGGATTCCATCCCGGTGGTGCTGATCACCGGGCAGGTATCTACCGGCATGGTAGGTACTGATGCTTTTCAGGAAGTGGATATTACGGGAATAACCATTCCCATTACCAAACACAATTACCTGGTCAAAAACGCCCAGGACCTGCCCCGCATTGTCAAGCAGGCCTTTTACCTGGCCCGCAGCGGCCGGCCGGGCCCGGTGCTGATCGACATTCCCCGGGATGTGCAGGAACAGGAAATAGAGTTCGCTATTCCTGAAGATTTTCGCCCCCAGGGCTATAAACCCACCTACCGGGGGAATGCCCGCCAGGTCAAGCTGGCCGCTGAACTCTTAAACCAGGCCCAGCGGCCGGTGCTCTATGTGGGAGGAGGGGCCATCCATGCCGGCGCCCAGCCGGAACTGGTAGCCCTGGCGGAAAAGCTGCAGGCACCGGTGACCACCACCCTGATGGGGTTAGGGGCCTTTCCCGGCGGGCATCCCCTGGCTCTGGGCATGCTGGGCCTGCATGGCTGGAAAAGCGCTAACCTGGCGGTGCAAAATTGTGATGTCCTGGTTTCCCTGGGCGCCCGTTTCGACGACCGGGTGACCGGAGCGGTGGAGAAATTCGCTCCTCAGGCCCGGATTATCCATATCGATATCGACCCGGCGGAAATCGGCAAGAATGTACGGGTGGATGTACCCATCGTCGGCGATGTGCGCCTGGTCCTGCAGGATCTGCTTCCCCGTCTGGAGCCGGTGGCGTCCCGGGAGGAGTGGCTGGCGCAAATCCGCCAGTGGCAGCGGCAGTATCCCCTGCCTACCCCCCGGGAAAAAGGCTGTCCTCAGGCCCAGATCCAGGGCTGGGAAGTAATCCAGGCCCTCTATCGCCTGACGGGAGGAGAAGCTATTATCGTCACCGATGTGGGCCAGCACCAGATGTGGGCGGCCCAGCATTTCCCCGTCAACCGGCCCCGCTCCTTCCTCTCCTCCGGTGGCCTGGGCACCATGGGCTATGGCATGCCGGCAGCGGTGGGAGCACAAATGGGGCGGCCGGGGGAAAAGGTGATTCTCATCACCGGGGATGGCAGTTTCCAGATGTCCATGAATGAATTCGGGACAGCGGTGGAACAGGGCCTGCCGGTAAAGGTGATTGTGCTCAATAACCGGCAGCTGGCCATGGTACGGCAGCTGCAGGAATTTTACTGTGGCGGCCGCTATCTGGGCGTGGATTATACTGGCCAGCCGGACTTTGCCATGTTTGCCCGCTGTTATGGCGCCCGGGGGTACAGCATCAACCGCAGGGAAGAGCTGGAAGCGCTACTTAAAGAAGCATTGACGGAAAAAGGGCCGGTAATTGTTGATATATCCGTCTGCGGCCGGGAAAATGTCTACCCCATGGTGCTGGGCGGCTGTGGTCTGGAAGAAGCCATAACCAGTAAGGAGGAATGGAACGGGTGAGCAGTAATCGCATCTATTTTTTTGATACTACCTTGCGCGACGGGGAACAATCCCCGGGTGTCAGTTTGAATATAAAGGAAAAACTGGAGATCGCCCGCCAGCTGACCCGGCTGGGGGTGGATGTGATTGAAGCAGGCTTTCCCATCGCTTCCCCTGGCGATTTCGCTGCTGTCCAGGCCATCGCCCGGGAAATCAGGGGAGCGACTATCGCTGCCCTGGCCCGGGCCAACCAGCTGGATATCGACCGGGCCTGGGAAGCCATCAGGGAGGCGGAAGAGCCGCGCATCCACACCTTTATCGCCACCTCGGATATTCATCTCCAGTACAAATTGCAGAAAAGCCGGGAGGAAGTGCTGGCCCAGGCGGTGGAGGCGGTCAAATATGCCTGCCGTTATACCCCCAACGTGGAGTTTTCGGCAGAAGATGCCTTCCGCAGTGACATCGACTACCTGGCTCAGGTGGTAACTGCCGTGATCGATGCGGGGGCGAAGGTGGTCAATATCCCCGATACGGTGGGCTATGCTACACCGGAAGAATTCGGAGCCTTTATCCGGGAACTGCGGGAAAAAGTACCCAACCGGGACCAGGCAATTTTTTCCGTCCACTGTCACAATGACCTGGGCCTGGCGGTAGCCAATTCCCTGGCTGCCATTCTGGCCGGAGCCCAGCAGGTGGAATGCACCATCAATGGTATTGGAGAAAGAGCGGGCAATGCCGCTCTGGAAGAGATCGTCATGGCCCTCTACACCCGGCGCTCCATTTTCCAGAAGGAGTTCCGGATTGTCACCGAGGAGATCTATCGTACCAGCCGCCTGGTTTCCGCTCTCACCGGAATGAAAGTCCAGCCCAACAAGGCGGTGGTGGGCAAAAACGCCTTTGCCCATGAGTCGGGAATTCACCAGGACGGGGTGCTGAAAAACCGGGCCACTTATGAGATTATGAACCCGGAATTGATCGGGCTGCACAAAAACACCATCGTCCTGGGCAAACATTCCGGACGCCATGCTTTCCGGGATCGTTTGCAACAACTGGGCTACCAGCTGGAAGGAGAACAGCTGGAACAGGCCTTCCAGCGCTTTAAGGAGCTAGCTGACCGCAAGGGGGAAATCTCGGACGAAGACCTGCTGGTCATAGTCGAAGGGGAAATATTGCGGGTACCGGAAACCTATACTCTGGAATACTTCCATATTTCCAGCGGCAGTGCAGTGGTACCTACTGCAACAGTTGTATTGACGCGGGCCGGAGAACGGCTGGAAGAAGCGGCCTGTGGCGATGGGCCGGTAGATGCCATCTACAAGGCCATTGATAAACTGACCGGCAATACCGGCTGTCTGGTCCACTATGCCCTCAATGCTGTTACCGGCGGCAAGGATGCCCTGGGGGAAGTAACTGTCCGCCTCAAGGATGAAAAGGGCAAAATCTTCGTCGGCCGTGGCCTGTCCACCGACGTGCTGGAGGCATCGGCCCGGGCTTATGTGGATGCTCTCAACAAACTGGAATACGAGCGGGCCCTGGGACTGGTCAATGGAGAACAGGTAAGGGAGAGTGTTTAAGACATGGCAATGACGATTACCGAGAAAATACTGGCTGCCCATGCCGGCCGGGAGCAGGTACAGGCCGGGGAATTGATCAATGTCAGGGTGGACCTGGTATTAGGCAATGATATCACCGCTCCCGTAGCCATCAAGGAATTCAGGAAAATCGGGGTGGAACGGGTTTTTGACCCGGAGCGGATCGCTCTGGTACCCGACCATTTCACTCCCAACAAGGATATCAAGTCAGCGGAACAGGCCAAACTGGTGCGGGAATTCGCCCGGGAGCAGGGCCTGACCAATTACTTTGAAGTAGGACGGATGGGGATTGAGCATTGTCTTCTGCCGGAACAGGGGCTGGTAGGGCCCGGAGATGTGGTGATCGGGGCCGATTCCCATACCTGTACCTATGGCGCCCTGGGGGCCTTTTCCACCGGGGTCGGTTCTACCGACCTGGCAGCGGCCATGGCCCTGGGGGAAATCTGGTTCCGGGTGCCGGAAACCATCAAGTTCGTTTACCACGGTCAACTGCGGCCCTGGGTCAGCGGCAAGGACCTGATTCTGCATACTATCGGCCTGATCGGGGTGGATGGTGCCCGCTATATGGCCATGGAATTCACCGGTGAGGCTATTGAGAACCTCTCCATGGATGGCCGTTTTACCATGTGCAATATGGCCATTGAAGCCGGGGCCAAAAACGGCATTATCGCTCCCGACCAGAAAACCCTGGAATATGTGGAAGGTCGAGCTAAACGGCCCTGGCGGGTCTACCAGAGTGACCCCGATGCCAAGTACTATAAGGTCATCGAAATCGATGCCTCGGCCATAGAGCCTACTGTTGCCTTCCCCCACCTGCCGGAAAATACCCGCCCCATCAGCCAGGTGGGCACGGTGGAAATCGACCAGGTGGTAATCGGCTCCTGTACCAATGGCCGCATTGAGGACCTGCGCATTGCCGCCCGCATTTTAGAAGGCAAGAAAGTCCATCCCCGGGTGCGCTGTATCGTTATCCCCGGCACCCAGGCCATTTACCAGCAGGCTATGGCGGAAGGGCTGATCAAGACCTTTATTGAAGCGGAATGCGCTGTCAGCACCCCCACCTGTGGTCCCTGTCTGGGCGGCCATATGGGTATTCTGGCCAAAGGGGAACGGGCTCTGGCCACCACCAACCGCAACTTCGTAGGCCGTATGGGCCACCCCGAAAGTGAAGTCTATCTGGCCAGTCCGGCTGTGGCTGCCGCTTCCGCCATCGCCGGGCAAATTGTGGCACCTGAGGAGGCATTGTAGGATGAAACTGCGTGGACGCACCTGGAAATTCGGTCATGACATCGACACTGATGCCATTATTCCTGCCCGCTATCTCAATACTTCCGAACCGGCGGAGCTGGCCAAACACGTGATGGAGGATGCTGACCCCACCTTCCCGGGCAAGGTGCAGGCCGGGGATATCATCGTGGCCGGGAAAAACTTCGGCTGCGGTTCTTCCCGGGAACATGCCCCCATTGCCATCAAGGCAGCGGGAGTCAGCTGTGTGATCGCCCAGTCCTATGCCCGCATTTTCTACCGCAATGCTTTCAATATCGGCCTGCCTATACTGGAAAGCCCGGAAGGGGCTGCGGCCATTGAGGAAGGCCAGGAGGTAGAAGTGGATTTGAATACCGGGGTGATCACCAATCTCACCACCGGGACTACCTACCAGGCTACCCCCTATCCGCCTTTCATGCAGGAACTGATCCTGGCTGGAGGCCTCATCAACTATACCCGCCGGCGGCTGGGGAAGGAGGCGTAGGGTGATGACAAAACTGATCGCCCTTTTGCCCGGGGATGGCATCGGCCAGGAAATCGTGCCTCAGGGCCGGAAAGTGCTGGAGGTAGTGGCCAGCCGCCTGAGGCTGGAACTGGAGTTTGAGGAAGGTTTGATCGGAGGAGCGGCCATTGATGCCACCGGCACCCCGCTGCCGGAAGCCACTCTGGATCTCTGCCGCCGCAGCACCGCTATCCTGCTGGGGGCAGTTGGGGGGCCAAAATGGGATAACCTGCCGGTCCATCTCCGTCCGGAAGCAGGGGCACTGCTGCCCCTGCGCAAGCAGCTGGGACTGTATGCCAACCTGCGCCCTGCTTTTCTCTTTGCTCCGCTGGCCAAGGCTTCCCCGCTGAAGCCGGAGCTGATTGAGGGGTTGGACCTGCTGGCAGTGCGGGAATTGACCGGCGGCCTCTATTTCGGGGAGAAAAAAACCTTCCGCCGGGAAGACGGCCAGGAAACGGCCATCGATACTCTGGTCTATACGGAAGGGGAAATCGAGCGGATTGTGCGCCTGGCCTTTGAGCTGGCCCGCAAGCGCCGCCGCAAGGTCACCTCTGTAGACAAGGCCAATGTGCTGGAAAGCTCCCGCCTCTGGCGGCGGGTGGCGGAACGGGTGGCTCAGGATTATC
>NZ_BDLR01000005.1:98194-119030 GCF_002049395.1 Carboxydocella sp. JDF658
CAGGATTATCCCGATGTCACCCTGGAGCATATGTATGTGGACAACTGCGCCATGCAACTGGTGCGCTGGCCCAAACAGTTTGATGTGATTGTCACCGAGAATATGTTCGGGGATATCCTGACCGACCAGGCTTCGGTTCTGGCTGGTTCCATCGGCATGCTGCCTTCCGCTTCCCTGGGGGGCGAAGTGGCCCTGTATGAGCCCAGCCACGGCTCAGCTCCCGATATCGCCGGTCAGGACAAGGCCAACCCCCTGGCTACCATCCTTTCCGTGGCCCTGATGTTGAAGTTCTCCCTGGATTGCGAAGAGGGAGCAAAGGCCATCGAACAGGCGGTAGCGGAAGTGCTGGCTGAAGGCTACCGGACGGCTGACCTCTGGGAGGAGGGAGCCAAACTGGTAGGCTGTCGGGCCATGGGGGATCTGGTGGCAGAAAAAGTAGCCGCTATTTTAGGCTAAGGAAAGGAGGAACACCCTTGGCGGTAAAAATCTACGATACCACTTTACGGGACGGCACCCAAGGGGAAGGCATCTCCTTTTCTGTGGATGACAAGCTGAAAATCGCCGGGCGTCTGGTGCAGATGGGTTTTCACTGGGTGGAAGGGGGCTGGCCCGGTTCCAACCCCAAGGACATGGAGTTTTTTCAGCGGGCCCGGGAGCAGGAATGGGCCCGTTCCCACCTGACAGCCTTTTCCAGCACCTGCCGGGTAGGCCAGCGGCCGGAAACGGATGTTATCATTCAGGCCTTGCTGGAGGCCGGCACTTACTGGGTGACTGTATTCGGCAAGAGCTGGGACCTGCATGTCACCGAGGCCCTCAATACCACCCTGGATGAAAACCTGCGCATTATCCGGGAAACCATTGCCTATCTGGTGCAGCAGGGCCGGCAGGTAATCTTCGATGCCGAGCATTTCTTCGATGGTTACAAGGCCAATCCTGACTATGCCAGGGCAGTGCTGGCAGCAGCCCGGGACGGCGGAGCCAGCTGGCTGGTTCTCTGTGATACCAATGGCGGTTCCCTGCCCTGGGAAGTGCAGGAAATTACCCGCCAGATCGGGCAGGAATTTGCCCTGCCCCTGGGCATCCACTGCCACAATGATGGCGAACTGGCGGTGGCCAACTCCCTGGCGGCGGTCCAGGGAGGCGCTACCATGGTGCAGGGCACCATTAACGGGTTCGGGGAGCGCTGCGGCAATGCCAATCTCTGCTCCATCCTGCCCAATCTCACTTTCAAGATGGCTGCGGAGACCATTCCCCGGGAGCAGCTGGCCCATCTGACCGAGCTGTCCCGCTATGTCAGCGAGCTGGCCAACCTGCACCATCCCAACAATTTACCCTTTGTAGGCAAAAGCGCCTTTGCCCACAAGGGTGGTATCCATGTCAGTGCCATCCTGAAAAACCCGGGCACCTATGAACACCTGAACCCGGAGCTGGTGGGCAATGAGCGCCGCGTCCTGGTCTCCGAACTGAGCGGGGCCAGTAATATCGTCTATAAAGCAGAGGAACTGGGGCTGGACCTGGACAACATCAGTGCCGAAGCCAGAGCCATCCTGCAGGAGATCAAGGAACTGGAACATCAGGGCTTCCAGTTTGAAGGAGCGGAGGGCACTCTGGAACTGATGTTGCGCCGGGCTTTTGAGAACTACCAGTATCCCTTTAATCTGGTGGCCTTTCGGGTGATCAATGAGAAGCGGGAAGGGGAGCGCTTCCACTCGGAGGCAGTGATCAAATTGCAAGTAGGGGACGAAATTATTCATACCGCTGCGGAAGGCAATGGCCCGGTGAATGCCCTGGACCGCTGCCTGCGCAAGGCCCTGGAGGGGGTATACCCCGCCATCCGGGAGATGCAATTGAGTGACTACAAGGTACGGGTTCTGAATGAAAAGGCAGGCACAGAAGCAAATGTACGGGTGTTGATTGAAACCACCGATGGCCATGACAGCTGGAATACAGTGGGGGTATCGGAAAATATTATCGAAGCCAGCTGGCAGGCTTTAGTGGACAGTCTGGCCTATGGGTTACTGAAACGGAAAAAGACCTCCGGTCCGCAGGAGTAGCGGACCGGGGGTCTTTTCAAGAAAGAAGGTATATAATTATGGATGATAGTCCAAAGCAAAAAGAAACTGAGGGGGAAGTGGAGGTGGAGATGATGGCAGTTTCCATGAAGCCAGCACCAGTCTTTACTGGTTCAGCTGCGAAAAAATTGATTGAACGGCTGGAAAATCCTAAAGATAACACAGCAATATTTCAGAAATGCATAGAACTGGCAAAGGCCATAAGGGAGAAGAAAGAATAAATATGATATCTTGAGTTTGAAAAGCTAGGCGGACCTTGCTAAACAGATAGCAGGGTCCGCTAATTTATTTTTAGGTTCAAAATTAAAAAGAAGCTGGTCCACAGAAAAAAGGGGCCAGCGGTCTTTTTTAGACAAAATTTGACAAAAATATTTGCTTAACTCAAGTATACTTCGACAAAAAAATCCCCTTACCTTATGTTACTATATTTACGTGTATTACCAAAATCATGAAAGGGTGAGGGGTAAATGAAACAAAGGCTGCTCAGCTTAATGCTAGTTTTCATCCTGTTATTGAGCCAGGTCATGCCGGCGGCAGCTGGCACGGTACCAGGAAAAAACATGGGTCAGATACAATCTACCCCAGGCGAGTATATCGTCAAGCTGCGTAACAAGCAGGCAGGCAAGAAAGTCAAGGCTAATCTGCAAAAAGCCAGCATCACTGTCCTGAAGGAAAAGGGTGACCGGTTGCTGGTCAAGGCCAGGCCGGGACAGGATACCAGAAAACTGCAGGACATGATGGCAGCAGCCGACATCGAATATGTAGAACCCAACTATATTCTTCAGAAGGCAGATGTACAACCGGCAGAACCTTTGCAGGAATTACAGTGGGGATTACCAGCAGTCAAGGCTCCGGAAAGCTGGAACCTTATCTATCCTACTGCTCCGGAAGTAACGGTGGCAGTGGTGGATACCGGGGTGGACTATACTCACCCTGATCTCAAAGATCGAGTGGACACCGAGTATGACCGGGATCTAGTTAACAATGACGATGATGCCATGGATGACGAAGGCCACGGTACCCATGTGGCCGGGATTATCGCTGCGGCTATTAATGGCCGGGGTATTAGCGGGGTAAGCGGGCCGGCCAATATCCGCATTTTGCCGGTAAAGGTGCTGAACGCCTGGGGTTCCGGCAGTGTATTTGATATTGCCGAAGGTATTCGCTATGCCGCTGACCGGGGAGCAGCGGTAATCAACATGAGCCTGGGTGGCAAGGTCTACAGCCGGACCCTGGCTGAGGCAGTAGCATATGCCCAAAACAAGGGGGCTCTAATTGTAGCTGCTGCCGGCAACAGCGATGATAATGTAGAATACTTTACTCCGGCCAGTTTGCCGGGGGTACTGGCAGTAGGCGCAATCGATGAGAACAAGGAAAAAGCATACTTTTCTAACTGGGGGCGCAAATTGGATCTGGTAGCGCCTGGTGTGGAAATTCTCAGCTCTATTCCGGAATTTGTCTATGATTATTATAAGGATGATAAGTACTTCCAGGAAAAGTTTATCAAAGACCAGGGCGCATCCTATCTCTACGCATCCGGTACTTCCATGGCTGCTCCCCATGTGGCCGGAGCTGCGGCATTGCTCAAAGCCGTTAAACCAGATTTAAAACAGCAGGAAATAGCCGCTATTCTCCTGGCCAATGCCGAAGACCTGGGGGCCCCGGGCTTTGATGATAAATATGGTTATGGCCTGCTGGATATCCAGAAAGCATTAAACAATCTGGAGAATAAAATAACCAGGGTCCAAATCCACAATCCGCGGCCAGGCCAGTTGATCTGGGGTAAGACAGACGTTAAAGTAGAACTGAACCAGCCACGCTCCGGGCAGACTTTGAAATTAACCTTAATCGGGCCTGATAACACGGAAATTTCTCTGCCGGATCAGGAAGTACAGGAAGACAAATTTGTTTATCTGACCGAGCTGGATATTGATAAAGTGCTGACCAATACCGGTGAGACCATTCCTTTACCTGACGGCGATTATCTGATCAAGGCGGAATTAGTTGAGGGCCAGGAAACAGTAGCAACAGAAGAATTATCTTTTCAGGTTAAACGAGAGCCCCAAAACGGGATACAGGTTCAGGTTTTTGATCCGGAAGAGAAACCGGCTGATCGGGCCTGGGTAATCCTGATGCACAAAGGCTACTGGGACGAACAGGGATGGCATGATGGCTGGCCTTTAGACATTGCCTATTTTGGCATTACCGACCATTTTGGCCAGTTAACTATACCGGCAGCAGATGCGGTAGACGGCAACAAGTATGACTTATATGTTTTGAGTGACCCGTATCTGCCGGACTCTACGCCCTTTTTATACCGCAAAACAGTGAGCCAACCCGGGAAAATTACTTTCTATGGTACAGGCTTACAGCAGGTTAAGGTCAAGCTGGAAGATCGCCAGAATCAGCCGGTAGCTGCTGCTGAAATCATGATAGACATGATAGAAAATGATTTTAACTATTACGGCTTCTCCTTGCCGCTGGGCAAAACTGATGCCAATGGCGAATTAATGGCATATGTGGATAAAGGGTTATACCGGTTCCAGGCTCTGGAAACCGATCCTTCAGATCATCAGATTATGATGTTGCAAACCGATAATATTAGCCTGAACGGAATGCAGGACATAAAAACTGTAATTTTCGATCTGGAAAAAGCCGGGATTGTGCGTTTGAGCGATACCACGCCGGATAAGCTGCAGGTAACGGCTTTTCTGGACGGAGTCGGAATCGGATTGCCTTTGACCAAGGATGTGGAAGCCCTGGTAACAGCCCGCGATTATTTCCCTGCCTTTCTTAATGAAACTACGGATGAAACCAAAATGAACTGGTTTTATTTTACATCACTAATGCAACCACTCACACTTACGGCCGGCCAAGTCCAGGAAATAGACCTGGGAGGAGAATGGTCAACTACGTTACAGGTTTTTGAACCTGATCCCTATATGCAGACGCAGGAAGTTGTTGGCCAGGTGTTGACCCAAACTCAAGCTGGCCAGCGTTTATGGGAAGTTTACCGGGAAAAAGGGGAAACAGAACCGGACGGTACAGTACAAATGTTGTTGAAAGGTGAAAAGGGTAAACCGAAATTTGTGAACCTGTCGGCAAAGGGTCTGCAGGAGGAAGAAGAAAGCGGCTTCGTCTGGCCGGAAATGAAGATTTATGATCAGGAAGGCAATGAAGTAGTCAATGCCAAAGCCGAAGCCTATTGGAGCAACTTTTTCATTGCCACGGAAAACCTGGCAGAAGGCAAATATACAGCCAGATATACCCTGAACGGCGGGCCTTTGGTAAAAGATCAGCAGGCTGAAACTGGGTTCCAGGTGGCACATGAAGATGGGAAAGATACCCTGGGCGAAATCACCGTTCAGGTAACCGATGTGGATGGCCAAACACCGGCCCGAAATCCGTTCCTGCTGATTTTCGAAGTAACACCTGACCAGGAATCTTCTTTTCCAATTTATGCTGATTATGGCGATGAAAACGGCATGGTCGCCATCCCCGGCGGATTGCTCGCGGAAGACCGGCAGTATTATCTGCTGGTGCAAAATACCGAAGCAGAAGAACGGGCATTGGCCTGGTTTGAATTCAAGAAAGCAGAAACCGTAGATCATGTTCTAAAAGTTGATCTTTCTAAGACTACAAAGGTTCAGTTTAGGGCAGATTTGCCAGAGGACTTTAATGGCTATGCCTCTGCCATTGCCAGGTTGAAAGATGCCAGAGGGAAGGTGCTGTGGGAGACCTGGTTGACCGACATCAATGATCAGGAAAGTGTGCGCCTGACCCCGGGCAGCTACGATTTCGCCCTCTATGTCTGGGATGAACAAAACCAGCAAACTCTGGCCTATTTGACTGCTGCGAATCAGACGGTGCCGGCGGATGCAGGGGGCCAGATGGAATTTTCTCTGGCAAATGCTGTAACGCTCAGCGTGGAAAATGACGATGATTCCCTGATTGTACTGAATCAGGCAGGCGGCCTATTCGGATACTTAATTGATCCCGGGGCTGCACGGCAATTTAAAGTTTCTCCCGGCCAATACCGGTTCCAGTACTTGCTCAATAAACAGGAGAATGAAGAACACTGGTTCTATGTCCTGGGAGAAGATGTCGCCAGAACCGTTGACGGTGCAGCCACGCTCGAATTTGACGACAAAATGCACATGGAGTTTGAGCTAAAAGATGAGTTCCGCCGCGGAGATACGCTGACGGGAACGGTAAAGATTGCTGATTCTCATGGTAATCGCTTAACCAATATCTGGGCTTACTCTGATTACTATGAGATTTACCGCCAGGGCCAGGTGCTGGTGAAGGATAAGCAAGGCGACTATCTGTTTATGGATTTCCATAAACAGTCCGGATGGAATGTAATCCAGAAGAAAAATCACTTCCTGATTGCGCCTATTCTGAACATCTACGATCAACAGGGCAAGCAGCTGGTGCATAAAAAGGATTATCTCCACTATCGGGAAATCAGCCACTGGCTCAGTCCCGTTTTCCAGACCGGACAAACTTACAGGGCTGAGCTTTATCTGGGAGTGAGCCCATCGCAAACCCTGACGCAGAACAGGGAATTTACCATATTGCCGGGCAATAATGCCGATCTGGCCAGGATTTTGATTAACGGCCAGCCGCTGGCAGATTTCGAGCCGAATAAGACCGAATACACGGTGACGTTGCCCTATGGCGCGGAGTTGCCCACGGTAGAAGCCTTTGCTCAGGACGAGCTGGCCAGGGTGGAGATCCAGAAACCAGCGCCCGGCAATTCGCTAGCCCTGATTACGGTAACGGCGGAAGATGGCACAGAAAAGGTTTATACTATTAAATTTGTCTGGGCAGAAAATCCTTTTAGCATCAAGGTCCAATTCCTGTATAATGGTGAGCGGGCTGATTTCCTGGCAGACGGGAAAAGTCTGGATGCAGAGGTGGAAGTGAGAAATTGTCAGGCACAAGGGCAGCAAGTAATGGTCATCGTTGCCCTGTATAACCAGCATAACCAGATGGAGAATTTCGCTTATGTCTCCAAATTCATTGAAGCCGGAGCCGTTGAATATTTGCATGCCGGTTTTAACCTGCCCAGTAATGTTAATGGCTACAAAGTTAAAGTCTTTATCTGGGATGGCATGAATCTGGCTGAAACTAAAGCGACGCCATTAAGCAAGGAATTTTTTATCACTGCAGCGGAAAGGAATGGGGCCCGGTGAGAAAATATCCAATAATAATATTAGCCCTGTTGTTTATGCTGTTCGGGTCGGGAATTAACCCGGCCCGGGCAGCAGCGGGATTCAGCAATGTTAGTGTCAGTTTCCGGCACTCAGACAGCAGGTTTGTCATTACCGGAAATTTTGGCGACCTGGCTGGAAAAATGGTAACCCTCTTGATTTTTGACCCGGAAGGAAAACCGGTATATATTGATCAGGGTTTAACCGGCGCCCGGGGAGCCTTCAGTTTTCAGGGACCGGTCAGCCGCCCGGTTAAAGGTTTGTATAAAATCAGGCTGGGCGGTGAAGGTAATGATGCGCCTTATGAAACCGAATATGAATACAAACAGCCTCAAATAACAGGCGGAGGAGGCAGCGGAGGCGGTGGCAGCAGCAGCCCTGCGCCTGCTAGTGCCGTTGACCTGGGGAACAGTGCCAGTAGCCAGGTCCGGGAGGAGCATGGCCGTCAGGTGCAGGAGACAGTCCTGGATGAAGCCAGAGCCGCAGCTGCTCTCAGCCAGGTTGCTGTTCGGGGAGAGGTTAATCTTACTATAAGTGGGACAGCCGCGGAAAACCGCATAACCATACCATCCCCAGTATTTAAAATAATGGAGGAAAAAGCAGTAACCCTCGAAATCCAAACGGAGAGCGCCGGCTACACTCTGCCTCTACAGGCCCTGGAGGGGCAGAAGGCCAACGGCGGGCTGGTACTGACCATCAGTAAAATCAAGGCTGAGGAAGAGAAGCAGTGGCGGCAGGCAATGGCAGCAGCTAGTCTGGAACTGGCCGTTACACCGGTAGAATTCAAGGTAGAAGTGATTAATGACGGGCAAAAGCAGGAAGTCAGGCAATTTAACCGCTATGTCAGCCGTACCCTGTATTATGCTGGCACAGGGCAGGAAAATCTGGTAGGGGTAGTATTAAATGCCGATGGCAGTTTTGCCCCGGTCCCCACCCTGGTGACCAGAGAGAACGGTAAAGTAGCAGTAGTGATAAAAAGGCGCAGCAACAGCACTTATGCAGTTGTTGCGGCTCCCCGGCGGACTTTTGCTGATCTGAACCAGCACTGGGCCAGGAAAGAGGTGGAACAGCTGGCCGGCAGGATGATCATTAAAGGGATCGATGCGAAACGGTTCAATCCTGCGGGCAAGGTGACCAGGGCGGAGCTGGCAGCCATGCTGGTGCGGGCCCTGGGTTTGTCCGAACAGCAGACTGGTTCGGCTAAAGCTTTTTCTGATGTACCGGCTCAGGCCTGGTATGCCAGGGCAGTGGCTGAAGCGACGGCGGCCGGTTTGCTGGTAGGTTATCAAGATGGGCGTTTCCGGCCTTTACAACCGGTAAGCCGGGAGGAGATGGCGGTGATCCTGGTGAGAGCCATGAAGCTGGCCGGTACCGAGGTAAAGCCGGAAACAAAGGCGGAGCTGGCCAAATTGCAGGACTGGCAGCAGATCAGCACCTGGGCGCAGGAGGATGTGGCCGCAGCGGTGAAACTGGAGCTGTTTGCCGGGGATGAGAAAGGACGGTTTAATGGTGGGAACAAGGCCAGCCGGGCGGAAACGGCTCTGGTGTTGCAACGATTGCTGGTGAAAGCCGGGTTGATGTAGTTAAAAGGGAAAGGACCTCCGGTCCGCAGGAATAGCGGGCCGGAGGTCTTTTGATTATCAAAACAAATTTAGCGACAGCAGAATATACTGGAGTAAAGGAAAAACTGGGAGGCTAACCAAAATGGAAGAAATTAAGCGCTATATTATCAGGCTGAAGCATAGGGGTTGGCGGAAAAAGGCTAAACTTCTGAATCGTTCGTTGGCGGGGAAAATAATTCATACTTATGAGACCCTACCGTATCTGGTGGTGGCATTAAGTTCTGAAGAAGCTAACAGCATACGGGGAGAGGATGGATTAGTGGAAATATTTGAGGACGGGTTGGCTACCACACAGGAGCAACAGGTACCCTGGGGAGTGTCGGTCATCAAAGGGTCCAAGGGCGCAACCCAGTCCGGTATCCGTGGAGAAGGGGTACGAGTGGGTATACTGGACACTGGCATTGACTTAAATCATCCGGACCTGCGAGTTGCTGGTGGAATAACCTTTGTGGGCAATTCCTTTCAGGATGACAATGGCCACGGTACCCATGTAGCTGGAATAATTGCAGCACAGGACAATGATCAGGGTGTGGTGGGCGTAGCACCGGGTGTTGAGCTGTTTGCTATTAAAGCACTGAACAGCGCCGGTAATGGCTGGTACAGCGATATAGCTGCCGGGCTAGAATGGGCGGTAAAAAACAAGCTTGATATAATTAACCTGAGTTTAGGTGGAAATCAGGATAATGCCTTACTGCGGGCAGCGGTGAAAAAGGCGGCTAATGCTGGAATATTGCTGGTGGCGGCAGCAGGCAATTCCGGCAATGAAGAGGGGAGCGGGGATACGGTACTGTTCCCGGCTAAATATCCAGAAGTGATTGCTGTGGCGGCTATTGACCGACAATGGCAACGAGCGGCTTTTTCCAGTACCGGACCCCAGGTAGAACTGGCTGCCCCCGGGGTGGAAATACTCAGCACCAATCTCTGGGGAGGATATAGGACAATGAGCGGTACCTCCATGGCAACGCCGCATATTACCGGGCTGGCAGCTCTGCTGAAATCTGCTCTACCTCAGTTAACAGCGCCAGAGCTCAGGCGGCGGCTGGGGGAAGGAGTAATTGATCTGGGGCCGAAAGGACGGGACTCCTGGTATGGTTATGGGTTGCCTACCGGGGGGTTAGTTTTGCCGCAAACACAACCTGACAATACGCCACCTCAGCTTTACCTTATGGGCTTGCCGCCTGGTGAACCTGTTAGCGGTGAAGTAAACCTGGAAATTCTGGCCTTTGATCCCAGTAGAATAAAAGAAGTACAGCTGTTGATTGACCAGATACCAGTGGCCAAATGGACGACAGCACCTTACCGTTATGCCTGGGATACTCGGAAAGTGCCTGTGGGTGAACACCAGTTAACGGTATATGCGCTTGATGGTATGGGTAACCTGGGAGAACTGAGGCAAATAGTAAAGGTTGTACCAACGGTAACTATCCTTGAGCCACCGGCGGGAACAGTAGCCAGGCATCAGGTGCGGGTACGGGCTGTGTTTTCACCTAATGCGGTGATCGAAGGGGCGGAATTTTATGTAGATGGCATTAAGCGGGAAGAGGCCCGAGTGACAGCTAATGAAGTGGAATTTAGCTGGGACAGCGGTGAGGTCAGTCAAAGTGGATTATCAGTGCATACCCTGAAAATTATCGGTATTACTGCTACAGGTATGACTGGAACAGGCAGTGTTCAGGTTAAGGTGCGCAATCCAGTAGTGCAAATTTATGCCCCGGCAGCTGGCAGTGTACTGGGCGGAGATACTGTCGATGTTTTTGTGCAAGCCAGTGACCAGGAAGGAATAGAACGGGTCGAGATGTTTTGGGACGAAGAACTTATTGGCAGTATAGCTGGTGGCACTCAACCATACCGGTTTGCCTTATCACTTAAGGAGAAAAGGGCGGGAAGCCATATTCTTAAAGCTATTGCCTACACACCAGGGGGCAGACGGGCTATAAGTCCGGCGGTAAAGGTGCAAAAAGGGGTGGAGATCCTGTGGCTCAGTCCCATTCCGGGGACGAGAATTTGGGGGAAAAAAGAAGTCAAGGTGCGATTCGGTGAGCCGGTTAGCCGGGCAGAGCTGCTGGTAAATGATCAGCGACTGGGAATCAGATACCCGAATGGTACGGGTCCGGTAAGTTGGACGCTGGATGCTGCAGCGTATCCGGACTTGACGGTATTGGTGCTAAAAGTGCTGGCTCTGGCAGCAGAAGAACGAATTATCAGCTCAATGATTGTGCCATTAACGGTGGACAGCCAGGCATGAGAAAAACGCAAGCTGCAGGTTTTTGTCGAAATATGACTAAAAATATTTGCTTAACCAGAGCAGGAAAATCAAAACAAATATAGAAAAAGAAATTTATTGTATAGAATATTCTGCAGAAAGGGGCTGAAAAGTTTGCATAAAAAAATAATTTCCGTCATTTGCATCCTATTCTTGCTGTTGACGGGATTTTTTCCTGCGCGGCAGGCAGGGGCAGCTGAAGACAAGGCTGGTGTGGGCTATGTGGCCCTGGGGGATTCGCTGGCCCTGGGTGTAGGCAGCTCTAAAAGTTATGTCCAGAGATTTTACGAGCAAATAAAAGACAGGCGGGGCGTCAAGGAATTGACCCTGATCGCAGAAGAACAGGCAACCAGCAGGGATCTGCTCCGGTTTGTTACCGATCCGGCCAATCGGGAAGCGATCAAAAAGGCCAGGGTGATTACCATCTGGTTTGGCGCCCATGATTTCATGCAGGCAGTGAGACGCAATCCCCACAATTACCGGCAGGCCGGAAATGAGTTGAAAGAGAACTTGATTACTGCGGTGCAATTAATAAGGTCTATTAATACCGGTAAGGACACTACCATCTATCTGCTCAACTTCTACAACCCGGCACCCGGAGAAAAAGTTCCAGGGGTGAGAGCTACCGACCCGGCAGAGAAAAAGTATGAAGCCTTTGATTTGTTGATTCCTTACCTGAATGGTTTTATTGCTGATGCCGTGAAACAGGTCAACAGTGACCCCTATATGCCTCCTGTGGTGATTGTGGATGTGTTCAAGTCCCTGCAGGAGCTGGGGGTGGCCAAATATCTTGGCAAAGGAAAGGATCCCATTTATCAGGACTATAATAATGCTCATCTCTCCGATGCCGGGCACCAGGCAGTAGCTGAGGCACTGTTTAAAGCGCCGGTAAGTATCCGGCCGGGCAGGCCGCTGGCTCCTTCCCGGGTGGAGGAGTTTTCCCTGCCGACTAACGGGGCAGCAGTAAGTGCAGACCAGGGGCGCCTGGCAGTGGATTTCGGCAATGCCAGCTTGCCGGCCAATGCCTTGCTGTATGTTAAGACCTATGAAGAGCCTCCTTTTATCGTTAGGGGAGAATTGTTAAGTCCGGTTTATGATCTGGTTCTGTCCTTCAAGCCGCCACAAGCCTTCAAAATTAGCTTTAAGCTGGATCAGAGCAAAGTTCAGGGTGAAAAAAATATTTATCTCTTCGAATTTAAAGGCAATGGTCAAAAACTGAAAGTCCGGCAGCAAAATTTTGATGCTGCTACCGGGACCATTACTGCCAGTATTAAACGAGGCGGTTTATACGGGGTAGTAGCTGTGAAGAACAGTTTCCCCGATACTGCTAAACACTGGGCCAGAGGGGAGATCGAAAAAATCGCCGGGTTGGCCGTAATCGATGGAGATGAGCAGGGATACTTCCGGCCAGAGCAGCCGGTTGCCCGGGCAGAAGCGGCTAAAATGCTGGTGGAAGCCACAGGAGCAGAAATAGAGGATAGCGCCACTGCGACCTTCTCTGATGTCCAGAGTTCGGCCTGGTATGCGCCCTATGTGGCTGCAGCGGCCAAAGCCGGACTGATGCAGGGGTATCAGGGCAAGTTTCGGCCAGGGGATAAGTTAACCCGGCAGGAGCTGGCAGTGATCCTGGAACGGGCTTATGGGAGCAAAATCAAGGGCGGAAATGGCGGTAAGCTGGAGAGCTACAGCGACCGGCAGCAGGTAGCCACCTGGGCGCAGGGAGCAGTGAACAAACTGGTGGAAGCCGGCATCCTGAAAGGACGGAAAAAAGATAAACTGGCTCCGGCAGGAGTGACGACAAGAGCTGAACTGGCAGCATTGCTGGCCAGATTGATGTCATAAGGGAAAAAGCGGTACCAGGCCGTAAGGCGAGGTACCGCTTTTGCAGTTTATCGGTATTCTTCCGCCCGGTGGTAGCGGTAGAACTGGCTGTAGGACATGGAGAAGTAGAGGGTTTGGGCACGCGGGATAAATCGGTTGCCCGCCAGGTAACCGGCATCCCAGGTAGGGTCCAGGGGTTGCCATTTGCCGTCCAGCAGGACTTCGGCCCAGGCGTGTTCGTACCAGACGCGGTCATAGGCCTGGCCCACCACTACCCTGGCCGGCAGGTTAGCGGCGCGCAGGAGAGCTACCGTCAGATTGGCATAATCCAGGCAGAGGCCCTTGCGGCTGGCCAGGGTGGCCAGGGCGCCTGAACCGGGACCATAAAGTTGCTGGCTGCTGAGGCGAACAGCATCATAGGCTATATTGCTGGTTACCCAGCGGTAAATATTATAGGCTTTTGGTCTGGCGCCAGCGTTTTTGCCAGCCAGATCCTGAGCCAGTTTACGCACAACGGGATGGTCGCTTTCCACGCCACTGCCAGGCAGGAGATAACGTCGGTCCGGCAAGTCGATAGCTTCCAGACGTGCTTCAGCCTCGACCTGGTAGAGGAAAGCAGCACCGGCCGGGAGATAAACGGTCAGGTAATACTGGCCGCTGCCAAAGCGCAACCAGAAGGAACCAGTGATAGCACCGTTACGGACCGGGAAGTAATAGGCGGCGCGGTCATCGCCGCGACGGATTTCCACCAGTACCTGTCCGGCAGGCAAGTTCTGACCCTGAATCAGCAATTGTCCCGGTTGAGCGGGATTGATTTTTACCTTTACCAATTCGGAAGTTAAGGGTTCCAGCCACCTGACACCAGGCTGGGCAGCTGCCCAGGCCGGCACTGCGGCTATTAGCCAGAGCAGAAACAGGAGAATCAGACTCACGCTTCGCTTCCTCATAAAATATCGCCCCCAGCGGGAAGGGAAAGCCGGGGGCGCGTACAGTAAAGGGTGGGAAAGAAACAGCCTGCTTTCCACTGGAAAGCAGGCTGCTCAAAATGGCTATAGTGCCATTACCCTTTGCCATATGAGCAGCCTGGCAATCATAGTTCCCGACGGGAACCTTAGACCCATGGCTTTGCGCCCCAGGCTTTCGCCTGGTTTGCCCGTTGTCTTCTGTTCTTACCCAATATATTCGGGGTTAAATGGAAAAATCCTGCCTCTGGCAAGAAGTTCTAATTTAATAGAAAAATCGCCAATTTAACGACAGCGGAATATAATGCAACAAAAAGACAGAGGAGGCAAACCGGATGGAAGGCAAGAAGCGTTATATTCTCAAACTGGAAGAACGTTACTGGCGACGGCGGCGTGAAGGCTTACTGCGCTCTCTTTCCGGCAAGATAGTCCGCAGTTTTGAAACTATGCCTTATCTGGTAATTGAATTGAACCAGACTGAAGTTGAGCAGATACGGAACCTGCGCGGGGTAATGGAAGTTTTTGAAGATGAACAGGCCACCACCCAGGAACAGCAAATACCCTGGGGGGTGGCGGTGCTGGCAGGCCCGCAGGTGGCGAGCCAGCTGGGGGTCAATGGTTCAGGAGTAAGGGTAGGGGTGCTGGATACAGGAATTGATTTACAGCATCCTGATTTGAAGGTGGCCGGAGGGATTGCGCTGACAGGGGACAGCTTCCAGGATGATAATGGTCATGGCACCCATGTGGCCGGGATAATAGCGGCTCAGGACAATAGCCAAGGGGTAGTCGGGATTGCCCCGGGGGTCGAGCTCTTTGCTATCAAGGCCCTGAACAGTGCGGGGAGCGGCTGGTACAGCGACATAGCGGCTGGTCTGGAATGGGCCATCAAAAACCGGCTGGATATAGTCAACCTGAGCCTGGGAGGAAAACAGAACAATCCCCTTTTGCGGTATGCGGTGAAAAGAGCAGCCAGAGCGGGAATCCTGCTAATGGCTGCGGCGGGCAATGCTGGGAACGAAGAAGGAAAAGGGGATACCGTTCTCTATCCGGCCAGGTATCCGGAAGTGATGGCCGTAGGAGCGATTGACCGTCAGTGGCAACGGGCTCCCTTTTCCAGCACTGGCCCGGCCCTGGATCTGGTAGCGCCGGGGGTGGAGATTCTCAGTACTATACCGGGGGGAGATTATAAGGTGATGAGCGGAACATCGATGGCCAGTCCCCATATCACCGGGCTGGCAGCCTTATTGAAATCCGCCTATCCCAGGCTGAAAGCGAAAGAGATCAGGCAACGGCTGACAGCTGGTGCAATTGATCTGGGCAGTAAAGGATGGGACAGCTGGTATGGCTATGGGCTGCCCACTGGCATCCAGGTTCTGGGCAAAAGAAAACCCCGCTAAGCGGGGTTTTCAGTTTGCGGCCAGCAATCTTTGCAGACCGGCCAGGGTGTCACTGACCAGCAGGGCCAGGGGTTTGCTGAGGGCCTGGATTTGCTGCTGGGGTGGTAAAGTGGTCAGGGGTTTTTGCAGTAATAGTTTTTGCTCTGCTTCTGGCAAGCGATAGAATTCGTAGAGGAAGCGGGCAGCCAGCTCATTGCGATTCCAGCCCACCAGTTTGTTGACGATGATCACAGTCAGTTGCTCTCGACCGGTATCAGGGGTGAGGTCCGGCAAAAGGGCCTGTATTTGCGCATCAGGAACGGTTTTGAGTTGAGCTAGCACCATCTGATCCAGCTGGGCCCGGCTCAGCTGCTTGGCCTGGCTGGCCAGGGCCAGAGCCACCGTTTCCGCACCGGTAGTACCGGGTTGCCGGGCCTGCAGCTGGGCGACAGGAGCGACCGGTTTCTGGTTAACCGGGGCGGGAGCCGGCGGGGCTGGTGTGGCTTTTTTGGCAGCCGCCTCTTTGATTTGTTCCTCCAGCTCCTGCCATTGCTCCACACTGAGCAGGCCCTTGTCCACAAATTGCAGTAACTGGGCCTGAGACAAGCCTCCCTGCTGATAGAGGGGCAGTAAATCCGAGGTAGTAAGCCGGCCCTGGGTTAGGAGCAACTGAAAGGTATCGAAGTTTTCCCCGTTGATTTTCCCTCTGGCTACAGCCTGCAATTCTCGCATGCGCTGCCGGGCCTGTCGGGTCTGTTCTGCCAGGGTTATTACTTCAGGATGGTCGACAGTGCTGGCCGCCTGGGCAGCGGTGATACTTGGACCGCGAAAGTTTTTGTAGTAGTTGAGCCAGTGGGGATCGGTGGACCATTCGCTTTTATACTGGTACCAGTATACTGCGGTTGACAACCAAAAGCAGGCGGTAAGCCCCAGAGAAATCAGGGTTGGGCGGATTTTGCGCCTTTCCAGTAAGAGCAGGCTGAGGATGAAAGCTATTAATGATAGGACAACCAGAGTCAAGAAAATATATAAGGACAACAGTCTCACCCCGATTTATGTTTATATATTCAAATTTTAACATAAAGCGAAGATATTATATGTCGAAATATGATAGAGAAAAGAAGGAAAACTGAAAAATTTTCGACAAAAAACGAGAAAATTTGTCGATAAAAAAATAGAATTGCATACACAATTCGACATAAAATCAGGGGGGATTTAGTTATAATAAAAAATGATAAAAATGATTTTAAATAAACGAGGAGGCATGACAGTGCAGCTGGAAGAGGAAATTGACCTGCGCGAGCTGGGGCAAATACTGTGGAAACACAAATTGCTTTTAATCGTAATCCCTCTGATTGCGGTAATAACCAGCGGGATTCTCAGTTTTTTTGTGTTGCCACCGGTATATGAGGCATCAGCGACCTTACTGGTTAATAAAGGTGGCCAGAAATTGATTCGGGATGACTATACCAGCTTGCTGGCTGCCAAGGAGCTGGTGAAAACCTATAACGAAATTGTGAAAAGCCGCACAGTGGCGGAAAAAGTGGCCCAGAATCTGGGCGGGGAACTGAAACCGGAAGAAATCCAGGAGATGCTGAAAGTTAGTTTGCTAAAGGATACCATCATGCTGACCATCAGTGCCGAGGATACCAACCAGGAACGGGTGGCTCATCTGGTGAATACTGTCGCCTATGTTTTTGCCGATCAGATCAAGGATATGATGGCGGTAGACAATGTGAAGGTGGTTGACCCGGCGGTACGGCCGGAAAAACCCATCAAGCCAAAAAAGGCGCTGAATATGGCTATGGCTCTGGTACTGGGGTTAATGGTAGCTGCGGGCTTGATCTTCTTGCTGGAATTCCTGGATGACAGTCTCAAGACACCGGAAGATGTAGAAAAATATCTGGAAATCCCAGTGCTGGGCATCATTCCCCGCCGGGATTAAGGGAGGGCAGATAATGGAACGGCTAATCGTGGACAAGGAACCGAAATCCCCCGTAGCGGAAGCATACCGGCGGCTGCGCACCAATATCCAGTATGCCAATGTGGCCCATGAACTGAAAACAATACTGTTTACCAGCGCTGGCCCGGGTGAGGGGAAGTCTTCGGTAGCGGCCAATTATGCCGCCCTGGTGGCCCAGCAGAAAAAGGAAGTAATCCTGGTGGATTGTGATTTGCGCAGGCCCAGTTTGCACAGGATCTTTGACTTAAAAAACAGCCGGGGATTGACCAATGTCATGACCCATGATTTTGAACTAAAGGATGTTCTGCAGACTACCAGTGTGCCCGGGTTGAGGGTACTGACTTCTGGCCCGATTCCCCCCAATCCGGTAGAATTGCTGTCAGCAGAAGAAATGGAAAGTATACTGAGAAAGTTAAAAGAGATGGCAGATCTGGTGGTCATCGATACGCCGCCCATCCAGGCTGTAACGGATGCTCTGGTGCTGGCACCGAAGGTAGATGGGGTGGTGCTGGTGTTGATGGCAGCAGCGGTGAGCAGACAGCAGGCCCGACTGGCCAAAGAAGGGATTCAGCGGGTCGGGGGACGACTGCTGGGGGCTGTGTTGAATGGGGTGGAAATGAAGAAGGGTAGCTACTATTACTACAATTATCATTATAGCTATGGGGTGAGCGAATAGAAAACAGGAAGGAGAGGGGAAGAGAGTGGGGATTATCCGCAAAAGAGAACTTATCCGGGAGCTGATCTGGCTGGCCCAGGTACCGGTAGTCGGTGCAGCTGTGTTGACAGCAGCTATATTTCGTTTTGGCTGGATCGGGGCTATACCTGTCAATGATCGCTTGTTTTCCTTTTCAGCTGCTGTATTGTGGCTGCTGGCCGTCAAACTGGCGGAAGATAACCGTTTGATCTGGCAGGAACCGGGAAAGCAAATGATGCGCTTGCTCAAAACCTGGCTGGCATATATTTTTGCCTTGCTGGTGTTACTGGTAGGGATTAAGCTGGATATCAGCCGGGTGTTTCTGGGGGTATTTTCACTCTCGTTGCTATTATATAGCCTGCTTGCGCGTTTTGGTCTGCTCTGGTATGCCCGGCAGAGTCAAAAAGAGGACAGGGTGCGCGTTTTGCTGGTGGGCAGTGGCGAAATGACCAATTATGCCGTGCGGCATATAGAAGAGAAAACGGGACAAGATGTGCAGATTATCGGAATCCTGGGAGAAGAGCAGCTTCCCGGCATCCGCTGGCTGGGCACCGTCAATGAACTGGGGCGGGTGCTGCATGAGGAAGTGGTGGATGAAATCCTGATCGCCATGCCGCTCAAGGATTATGAGGAATGGAAGTGGGTTATTGACCGGGGAGAAGAAGAAGGCAAAACGGTGCATTTGCTGGCAAACCTGGGTGAAAAACGGCTGATCAGAGGGCAGGCCGGTGAACTGGCGGATTTACCGGTGATTTCCTATATGCCGTCAAAGCAGAACATCTGGCAGAGGATGGCCAAAAGAGCTTTTGATGTAGTCTTTTCCTCCCTGGTGCTGATTGGAGGAGCGCCGGTTTTCTTGCTGATTGCTATCCTGATCAAGCTGGATTCCAAAGGCCCGGTCTTTTTCATTCAGCCCCGGGTCGGCCTGAATGGCCGGATCTTCAAGATGATCAAGTTCCGCACCATGGTGCCGGATGCGGAAGCCCGGCTGAAAGAAGTGGCCCATCTCAATGAAATGGACGGGCCGGTGTTCAAAATCACCAATGATCCCCGTATCACCCGAGTGGGCAGGTTCCTGCGCAAGACCAGTCTGGATGAGCTGCCTCAGTTCATCAATGTGCTGCTGGGGGATATGAGTGTGGTGGGACCGAGGCCAGCCCTGCCGCGGGAGGTGGCCCAGTATGATAGCCGCTATCGCAGGAGGCTGTCGGTGAAGCCAGGGATTACCTGTATCTGGCAGGTGTCGGGGCGAAATGATGTGAGTTTTGAAGAGTGGATGGAAATGGATATGGAGTATATAGATCGGGCCAGTTTGTGGCTGGATCTGGCGCTGGTGGTAAAGACGGTATTTAAGATGGCTGAGGGGAAGTAGAAGATATACATAGTTCTTGATTCATGGTGAAACTTAAGGAGATGAAAAATATGTTAAGGAATAAAACAATATTATGTCTATCTAGTATGAATTGGGATTTTCTGTGGACGCGAAAGCAAAGATTCATGGAGATTTTATCTCATAATGATAATTTTGTTATTTATGTTGAGCCAATTCCTTCTTTGTTTAAAAAAATTGTTAGACCAGAAGAATTTGATGGAAATGAATTCAAAATTAGATTTATTAACAAAAATTTGGTAGTTGTTCGACCACCATCACTTTTACCTGGCATGAGTAAATTTCCACATGTCGCTAAAATAAATAATATTGTATTGATTAGATATTTAAGGTCAATATTCAATAAACTATGTATAAATGAAAGTGATTTGATAATTTGGAACTATTTACATACGTCTGGTTATGTTTTGAAAAGATTGAAGAAAAAAATAACTATTTATGAGATAGTTGATAATATTAAGCATTATCCAGGAGTAAATCAAGCTTTAGTTCAAAAAATGGAAAAACACGTATTAATAATGTCGGATTTAATATTTACAACTTCTAGGACAATTTTCAATAATTTACAAAAAAAGGTGGGAAATAAGATATTTTATTCTCCGAACGGAGTAAATCTTATAGATTTCAATAACTTTAATACACATAGCTTGAATAACTACAATTTAAAGGAGAATGAACGGCAAAAAATAATAGGATATGTAGGCGGAATATATTCATGGATAGATTTAGACCTTATTAAATATATAGCAAGTAAAAATAAAGATTGGAAGGTTGTTATGATAGGACCCATCGGTAAAGATATAGACTTAAATACGATTAAAAATTTTTCAAATATTAAACTTATAGGCAAAAAAGAGAAAGAAACTATACCATATTATATTAAAAATTTTGATGTTTGTATAAATCCTTTCAAATTAACTGATTTAACAAAAGCGGTAAATCCATTAAAAGTTTATGAATACTTAGCTTGTGGCAAGCCAATTGTATCAGTACCTATGAATGAAATATTGCATTTAAAAGATGTTATATATTTTGCAGATAATTATGAAGAATTTGTAAATAAAATAGAAAATGCGTTAGTAGAAAATGATATTGAGAAAACTAATGAGAGATTAAAAATAGTAAAACAATATGACTTTAAAAAAATATTGAATGACATGTGTTTTATTATTAATAACTATTTAGAGGTGAACTAAACTTTGAGCAATATGTTGGTAATTATTATTATAGTTTTCATAATATTTTTATTTTTTATTTTAATTTCCCAGAGAAAATTTATATCTATTTTTTTACTATTACTTTTTATGAGGCCATTTGTTGAATTTTTAAATAATGATTTTAGCAATAAGTATAATTTTTTTACTTTTTCCGCTGCTTACACGCTAATAATTTTGTTATATTGTGGTTTTTATTTACTATTAAATTTAAATTACATTAAATCAATACCTAGTAAGAAT
>NZ_BDLR01000006.1:0-402 GCF_002049395.1 Carboxydocella sp. JDF658
TGGGCAAGTACGAAGGAGAGTTTCAGGTTATACCTTACCCGAACGGCTTTCTTTATATCAGAATACCAGACTTAGCCCATGCTTCCAGCTTCCGGCGTAGCTACCTGATAGGAGTTTTAGCCAGAGTAGTGGTAGATATAGCTTTCTTTTCAGGCAAACCCATTGTTTTAGAAAACCTGAACTTTGGCAAAGACAGACTGGACACTAATAAAAAGTTTAACCGCATGGCCTCTAATTTTCCATTTGCGAAAATGGTAGGGGCAATGTATCGGAGAGCGGTAAAAGAAGGGGTGCCTTTCAAATTAGTATCACCCCGGCATACTTCAACCATAGGTTACTGGAAGTATATGAAACGTTACGCCGTTCCGGTGCATTGCGCGGCGGCACTGGTTACAGGACGCC
>NZ_BDLR01000007.1:0-31479 GCF_002049395.1 Carboxydocella sp. JDF658
TATTTCTCAGCTAAAAAACGCATAATTCGGCCTATTTTGTGTTAAATCGAATTAATTCCCAGCTTGACAAATTCTAAAAAATTTTATGCAACGCTACTGATAAAGACATGGACACTGTATGCTTCTTATGTAGTGAACCATCTGCTGCCAATTGTCACAGAGGAATACTCGCGGATTCTTTATATCAGCATTTAGATAATATATCTGAAGTAATTCATTTATAATTTGTTATTGAGGGAGGCGTTACGTGCGTGAGGGAGGATATTTTTATGAAGAAAAAAATTGCAACTGTATTAATGGTGACCATGTTTGCAACATCAGTTCCTGTATTTGCCGGAGAAGAGGGTAACAATCGCGGAACAGATGTTTCAGTATCAGCTCAGGTATATAACTTAAATGCCGGTATTACACTTAATGATATTAAATATACCAGTTCAGAAACTGACTGGCGCATTTATAATTCATTTATTGATCATTTGTTTAGTGGCTTTATTTTTAAAGATTTAACAAAAGATGAAATGAAGCGGTTTGTTGCCAGTAATTTTGTTTTTAAAGGAAAGACTTTAAAAGAACTAAAAGCCCACGAAAAAAAGGCAGAATGGCTTTTTAAGCAGCTTGAATTAATTATTAAAGAACGCTTTTATGACAGCAAAATGAAAGTGACCCCGGGTAGTATTGAAGCTAAAGAACTGGAAAAAGATGAAAGAAACCAAAAGAAACGCCTGCAATTGCTTAAGCAATATACCAGTAGTTACTTCAAGAGAGTAAAGAGTGACTTGATTAAAAAAGCCAAACAATCAAAGATAAAAGCTAAAGGAAAATGACCAATGCTAACAAGACAGCAAAGGGAAAAATATAGGGCTTTAAAAAGGGAGTCTCAGCCTTTCCGCTGAAACTCCCTTTCCTTATCTTCTCTGAAAAAGGTTAGAGGGGCCGATAGCAATTACATTGGTTTCAATTACATAGAAAAATTTTTGTATCGAGCTAATTAAAGCAGGAAAATCGAGACCACGTGTTGAATACGAATGTAACAAAACGGTTACAAATATAATATAATGACAGATAAAAGTAACAAAGGGGGATATTTATGTCTGACTTGACTTATGAATTAATCGGGCAACGTCTAAAAACTGCAAGGGAGCTTTCAGGTCTTACTCAGTCGCAGGTTGCCAATTATTTGGGCATTCGTCGAGAAAACATCTCTTATTATGAGAATGGTACACGACCAATAGACACTATTACCCTTAGCAAACTAGCTGATCTTTACGGTTATTCGCTATCATATTTTTTAAAATCGGAAAAGGAAGAAGATATATCATCCTTATCGGTAGCTTTTCGGACCGAGGAATTATCCAATGAAGATTTAAAAGTTCTGGCCTGGGCCAAAAGGTTTGCCAGAAATTTAAGTTCTATTAAACAATTACTGGAGGAATAATAATGAATCAATTAGAGTTAAAGGCACGAGATTGTGCGATTGAAGCAAGAAAAATGAATAATTTAAATACGATCGAACCTGTTGATACATTTAAAGTGTTAAAATTGTCAAATATTTCATGTATTAAAAAACCAATGAGCAAGATATCGGGTATATATCTGAAAACAGGGAAGGTGAAGGTTATAATTATTAATACGTCAAAAACCGTTGGACACCAGCACTTTACGGCTGCTCATGAGCTTTATCATTGCTATTTTGATGACGGCTTAGTAGAAATTGCTTGTTCTACCAGTCGCTTTGACAAAAAAGATGAAAGAGAGTTGCTGGCTGACCTATTTGCTGCGTATTTTTTAATGCCCGAGGATGGGATTTTACATCATATATACCAAAGAGCTCGTAATATTAAAGACATTGATATTAATGATGTAATATTTCTAGAACAGTTATATGGTGTTAGTCATAAGGCAATGTTAACGAGACTTGTGCAGCTTGGACTGATATCGGAAGATAAAAAAGAAGAATTATCACCCAATATTAGATATAATGCCAGGGTTTTGGGATATGACGACTATCTATATTTGCCTACAAACGAAGAAGCCATAATATCCGAATACGCTGAAAAAATTAAAATGGCCTTCGATAAAGGGATAATTACATTTTCACGATATGAAGAATTATTAGCAGAAATAGGACTTGATTTATATACAGAAGAGGAGGTCTTAGACTATGTTGACTAGACCTCCTCTTGTTCTTGATACGGATGTTATTTCCTGTTTTGCCTGGGTAAAAAGAATGGATATACTTGAGAAACTTTACTCAGGCAAAATGGTTGTGCCAGCAGAGGTAGTATATGAAATTAGTAATAGAAGGGTTCAACATCTTAAGGCAGAGTTAACCCGCTCAGTAGATAAAAAATACATCGAGGTTGTTAGTTTACAGCCATTGGGTGATGATGGACAAACTTTTGTCGCTTTAAGAGAAACTGGCAAATACGGTAGTGGTGAGGCCGCTGTTATGGCCTATGCAAAAGTTAATGGCGGGACGATTTGTAGTAATAACCTGAGAGATGTTCTCCGCTACTGTCAGAAATACAATCTTGCTTTGTTGAGCACCAGAGCAATAATGTATGATGCCATTTGTAAAAAGGTGATTTCAGAAACTGAGGCTCAAAATGTATGGACAGAGATGATTAATAAAAAGAGGCAGCTTCCCTGTAAAACTATTAAGGAAGTAATTGATTTTTATAAGTATGGACCGGGTGCAAAATTAGGTTTGCAAAAATACTAAAAGGGAGTCTCAGACCTGTACGCTGAAACTCCCTTTTCCCCTATCTCCCCCGAAACTCAGGTTTCCTCTTCTCGAAAAAGGCCCTTACTCCCTCTACATAATCCTCGCTCATACAGGACTGCATGATAGTCTGCCGCTCCAGTTCCAGGATGCGGGCCAGTTCCGGCAACAGCCCCTCATTGAGCAGGGCCTTGCTGCGGGCAAAGGCCAGTGTGGGTCCGGCGGCCAGCTGTTCCCCCAGTTTCATCGCGGTAGCCAGCAGCTCATCATCAGCTACCACCCGGTACACCAGCCCCAGAGCCAGGGCCTGTTCCGCGCTGACCACCGGGTCCAGTAACAGCAGTTCACTGACCCGGCCCAGGCCCAGCACGGCTCCGGCCAGGTAGGTGAAGGCTCCATCAGGAGTGAGGCCGGCGCTGGTATAGGCCTGCTTGAAGCGGGCAGATGCGGCAGCCAGGCGCAGGTCACAGGCCAGAGCCAGGGTGAAGCCGGCACCGCCTACGGCGCCATTGATGGCAGCGATGACCGGCTTGGGCAGCAGGCGCAGGTCCATAATGAAGCGGTTCAGGCTCTTGGTCACATCCCGGAAGAAAATACTCTGCTGGGGAGTGCCGATGGCACTGCTGGCCTTTTTTAAGTCTCCGCCCACGCTGAAGGCTTTGCCGGCACCGGTGATCACCACCGCCCGGATGGCGTCATTTTCCCGGCAGTGCTCGATGGCCTGGATCAGCTCCTCGCCCAGCTGGCCATCCAGAGCGTTGAATTCCTGGGGCCGGTTGAGGGTGATGAAAGCTACTGCCCCTTTTTGTTCCAGTTTCACTTTCTCCCAGTTCATTTCTCTCTTACCTCCCATTTTTTTCATTTCTACCTTAGACCGTCTGGCTGTAATTGTCAACCCGTGGTGGTCAGATCAAACAATTCCCTTAGCTCTGCTTCTGTCAATTTGGAGAGGAAAGTTTCACCGGGCTGGATGACGGAAGCGATCAGTTCCTTTTTGCGTTGTTGTAGAGCAAAAACCTTTTCTTCAATAGTGCCCTGGCTGATCAGCTTAATCACCTGAACGGCCTTGTTTTGACCGATACGATAGGCCCGGTCGGTGGCCTGTTCCTCGACAGCGGGATTCCACCAGGGGTCATAGTGAATAACCATATCGGCACCGGTAAGATTGAGACCGGTACCCCCGGCTTTCAGGGAAATCAGGAAGACTTTGCCCTGGCCCTGGTTAAAGGAGTGGGCCATGCTCAGGCGTTCTTCTGGCTTGACAGAACCATGAAGATAAAAATGCTCGATACCTTCTCCTAACAGGTACTGGTGCAATATGTCCAGCATCGAGGTAAACTGGGAAAAAACCAGCACCCGATGGCCGCTGGCCAGAGCATCAGTCAGGACTTCCTGGAAGAGCTGGAATTTGCCGCTGTCCCCCCGATAGTTGTTCAGGAAGAGGGCGGGATGGCAGCAAATCTGCCTGAGCCGGGTGAGGGCGGCCAGAATTTTCATCCGGCTTTTCTCAAAACCGGCGGCAGCCAGTTCCTGGGCTATTTCACCCCGGGCCTTTTTCAAATAGGCCAGATAGACTTTTTGTTGCTCGGCGGTGAGAGGAGCCTTGATTTCCGTCTCGATTTTTGCCGGCAGCTCCTTCAACACATCCTTTTTCACCCGGCGCAGGATGAAGGGTTTGACCAGACGGCTGAGTTCGGCCAGAACTTCGGGATTGCCCCGGGCAATGGGCAATTCATATTTGCGGCGAAATTCTTGATAATGGGGGAAATAGCCCGGGAGAATGAAATTGAAAATGGACCAGAGCTCGGCCAGGGAGTTTTCTATGGGTGTACCGGTTAAGGCAAAATAGCTTCTGGCATTGATTTGCAGGACCGATTTGGCATTAACGGTCTGAGCATTTTTGATGTGCTGGGCCTCGTCCAGAAAACAGTAAACAAATTGCTGCCGGGCATAAAGTTCAATATCCCGCCGGATCAAGCCATAGGAAGTGATGACAAGATCCCACTGGCTCAGGTTTTCCAGCAGGGCCTGCCGGTCTTTGGGGGACCCCGAGACCACCAGAACTTTCAGTTCAGGGGCGAACTTGCGAGCTTCGGCTTCCCAGTTATAGACCAGGGAGGTAGGAGCGATGACCAGGGATGGTCCTGGAGAAGTGTCCTGTTCTGAAAGCAAGAAAGCCAGGACCTGCAGGGTTTTCCCCAGCCCCATGTCATCGGCTAGGATGCCGCCCAGGCCGTGGGCGGCCAGGGTTTTCAGCCAGCGGAAACCGGTTTTCTGGTAGTCTCGCATCACCTTTTGCAAAGAAGCAGGCACTTCATAATCATTGTCCTGGGGCTCCAGGATGGACTGCACCAGCTGTTTAAAAGCCCGGTCGCGGCGAAGATTGGGCAGATTGTGCTGGCGCAGAAAACTGTCCAGATACATGGCCCGGTATTTGGGCAGCTGGATGGTGGCTTCCTGCAGGGCGCTGGGATCGAGATTCAGGTTTTCCAGCAGCCGGGCCAGTTGCTGGAGTTCCTGTTGCTGCAGGAGCAGGAAAGAGCCATCCTTGAGCCGGTGGTATTTTTTCTTTTCCTGCAGGGAAGCCAGGATCTCCCGCAATTCCTCTTCGGGCAGGTCGGGGAAAGTAAAACTGACTTCCAGCAGATTATCTTCCTCATTCAAACGCACCCGCCCGGAAAAATCCAGGGTCGGGCGTACCCGCAGTTTTTTAAATTCCTCGGAATAGAAGATTTCAGCCAGTTCCTGCAGCCGGGGCAGATAAGCAGTAATAAACTCCAGTACCTTTTCTTCCTCATCCAGGTAAATTTGACCCTGGTTGACGGTGAAATCGGCCAGTTCCAGCAGGGAGAGAATGGCATTTTCCTTTTCCTGGTCCCGCACCAGCAAAATATCTCTGGCCGGAATCTGGTTGCTGAAGGGATTGATAGTAATAGTACCATATTCAAACTCTACCCGGGCGCTGATTCCCTGTTCCCCGTAGCGGTCGAAATAGATGCGGGCTGCCAGGGGCTGGCGGATAAAACGGCTGGCCAGTTCTGGTGCGATCTCCAGCTTGCTTATTTTTTCCAGAGCGGGCAGGAGCTCGGTAGCGAACCGGTCTTTGTGTTCTGAAGCAAAAATCAATCGCTTTTCCTGATTTAACACCTGAGCCAGAGGTAAAAAGTATCTTCTTTGCTGATCGTCTTCGACCTGCCAGATTTCCTCCTGATAGAAGAAAAAGCTGCCATCCCGGGTCAGGGGGCGGGGGGGAATGTCGTTTTCCACCAGGGATAATACCAGTTCGTCATTTGCGGCAGCTAAATTAAAGCCAAGGGATAAACCCTGTTTAATCCGGGTTAGTTTGCTGTGATTGCCAGGTAAACATAAAACAAAAGATTTTTCCTTCAAACTGTGTAGCAGCTGGGCCAGATGGTAATCGCTCAGGGGCAAGGGACGTTGTTTGAAATGGGAAGTGGTCTCATATCGGTCAACAGCGGCATACTGTTCATACATTTCCTGCAAAAAGTCAATTACCGGCTGGTCACAGGCGGCAAAGGATTGTTTGGTCGGTTCAAATGTAAATTTCTGGCCAAATTCCAGCGGTTGTCCTGTTTGAAGAGAACTGACAAACTGATTCAGGTCCCTTATGACATAGAGGCGGGACAGACCGATTTTCAGGCCCAGGTAAGCAAAAATAACATGATCCATTGGTTGCAGGGTCAATTCCACTTCCAGATTTAGTTCCTGCTTAATGGGAGAAGTAGGGGTAACGGCTAAATGACTGAGCAGTTTAGCCCCCAGCTGACGGGCTCTCCGGTTTTGCATAGCCTGAGGGTCAAAGGCATAACCGGTTTGTAATGCCTTCAGTACCGCAACTACATGTTTGCAGATTCCTGGCAACTGGTCATGGGCGGGACAGGTGCAGTAATAATGCCAGGTACCTGAAGGGTAAAAGCGGAGACGAATATTGTAAAGATTGCGATTGCTGACTATGGCCCGAAATTCGTCCCTGTCATGGTCATATTCAATGTGCTTAACCAGACCGTCCGCAAAATATTCCAGGCCCCGTTCGTAGACTTTGGGGCTGGAGGCGGCTTGTTTGATTTGTTTTTCACTGATTTCTGGCACATTCATGGGTATTTTATCCTTCCTTAAATATTTTATATTTAAACCTTAGACTTTTTTATTCCGCCTGTCAACAGGCAGCAGGAATTTTCCACCTTCTGGCGAAAACAGAAAAATGAAATCAAGACAAAAAATGGGGGAGTAAAGATGGGGGAATTGCGCAATCTGTCTGCCTGTATTGAGGAGGTCAGGGAGGCGGCTCTCAAATATGAACCTGGCCCACCTGATCCCGCGGACTACCAGGAGCTGCGACAGCGGCTGGCTGCCTGTCGCGGCAAATTGCCGCCTCTGTACCGGCAGGCAGTATTTGATCCTTTTGACCGGGCCTTAGTGGAGCTGGGGCCAGGAGGTAAGAAACAGCTTCTTTTCTTTTAGCAATTATCCAAAATAGGTATTGACAACCAACATCACCTGATACACCAATATGGTGATGTTTTATGAAACTTTACACAGTGAGCGAATTCGCTGAAAAACTTGGGGTCAGCGTATCGACCTTGCGTGCATGGGACAAAGAAGGCAAATTGGTCGCCATGAGCACGCCTACCAATAAAAGAAGATACACGGAAGAAATGTTATACCGGGCGCTGGGAATAAAGAACCGCCAGGAACCAAAGAAAATTGTTTTATACGTCCGGGTATCGTCCTTCGGGCAAAAGCCTGATCTGGAAAACCAGTTGAATTATCTGAAGGAATTCGCCGCCGGCAAAGGGCTGGCTGTGGACGAAATACTTTCCGATGTCGGCTCTGCCCTCAATTATAAGCGCAAGAATTTTTTGAAGTTGTGCGGGATGGTCACCCGGGGAGAAGTCAAAACGGTCATCATCGCCCATAAAGACCGGCTGGTTCGGTTTGGATTCGACTTCTTCGAGGAATTGTTCGCCAAATTCGGCTGCGAAATCCTCGTGGCCAACAAATCCGAAGACATGTCCCCAGCCCAAGAGTTGGCCGAAGACCTGATCAGCATCGTCCAGCATTTCGCGGCACGGCTGTAAGGCCAGAGGACCTATAAAGCTCGCAAGTTGACCAAAACGGTGAGGGAGGTGTTAGCCAGTGCAGCAGACGGTCAAGCAGAAAAGTCTGCCGCTGAACAAAGATAAGTGGGCCAGGATAACTGAGACGGCAGAAGCATATGCCAGGCAGAAGAACTCCTTCCTGGTGGAGTACGGGCATGTGAAATACCTGCACTATCTGGGTAAAAAGCGGAAGCTGCGGGACGAGCTGGTTGCAGCCGGTTTCACCAGCCCTTTCGGGCTACAGGCCCGCCAGTGGAAGCTGGTTTTGGACGACGCCCTGTTCACCCTGGAGAGGCAGTGGGAGGCCGCCATCGTCGGGGTCAAAGAGCGGCTTTACCGTCATGAAGGCCTGTCTGACGAAGAAAAGCACTACGCCTTCTGGCTTTTATATAGAGATGAAAAGCGCGGCCGGGATTGGAAGAGGCTCCAGGCGATTTTCACTCATGAAGACGTGGTTAATCAAAAAATAAGTTTGGACTCAGAGGGCCGTGCCAAGGTGAGAAATTATCTGAAGCGCGCCTTTCGCCGCATCTTAGGCACAAGGCCCCGCGTCAAAAAAGCCCGCAGTTTCGTGGTAGACCAGCAAATGTACCGTGTATTTAACACGGGAAAGCGGCAGTATATTGCCGTAGCGACATTAACCCCCGGCGAAAGGGCGGTCATACCCTTGACTGGGATACACGCCATGCGAGGCAACCTGCGGGTAGTCCTCTTTCCGGACGAACAAGCGGTGGAAATCCATCTGAGCAGGGAACCGCATACTTACTCGCCTGGTGAGGGAGAGGCGGGCATCGACCTGGGCGTGACGGAAGTATTTACCGATGATACTGGCAGAAAATACCGGCCCGAATATGGTGAGGCTCTGCAAGAAATGTCCGACCATATTTTGGACAATAGCCGGAAACGCTGAAAACTCTGGGCCTTGCGCCGGAAATTATTGGAGCAGGACCCACCCAAAGCCCGGCGTATCTTAAAACACAACCTGGGCCTTATCAAGCAAACCAGGAGAAACAAAAGATATCGGGCTAGGTGCGAAAACGAAATCAACCGGGCGTTTAACGAACTCTACAAAAAACGCCGGCCGCAGATCATCGCTTATGAAGACCTCGCCCACCTGCGCGGCAAAGCCAAAAGCAAAGGCCTCTCCCGCAAGGTGAGCGGCTGGCAGCGAAACATCATCAAGGAGTGCCGGGAATACAAGAACTACGTCTACTCCGTCACCGACCCCGGACCGCAAAACGCGGCCTATTCCAGCCAGGAGTGCCCGCAGTGCGGTTGGGTTGACGCCAAGAATCGCAATGGAGACATTTTCAAATGCCGCCAATGCGGTTTTACTGCCGATGCTGACCAGGTAGCAGCTATGAACCTGAAAAAAAGGCTGCACGACGAAGAGATAACCCGTTACACCCCGTATAAAACAGTGAAAGAAATATTGCTCCAGCGTTATAATCAAAAGGCTAATTAACCTTTTAGTCTCCCGGGATGTTCCCGGGAAAGGGCAGGGATTGGCCCGGGTGGGAGAAAGCTCCGACGGAACGGGCGTTGGCTGACAGCGGCGCACGCGAAGCGGGCTTTGACGATGAGGTTTCCCCTCCGGGAAACTGAGCGCCGCCGGGTAGCTGGGGCTGAGATGTACGGCGAACGGCATTTCGGCCGGCCAAACCGTTCCTGCCCTTCAGGTGGGAGCCCGGTACTCAGGCAACCGTGCGCCGGGTGTCAACACCACCCCGCCGTTTGGAAGCGTTTTTGCAGCGTGACTGTTTCGGGCGGGACTCCAGAAGCCCGTGGTCCGCCTGCCCCGTCAGCCGGGCAGGTGGGGGTACCCGGCCTCTCGGAGAGCGTAAACTGCTTTTGCTGTCAACTTTATGATTATTTGATAGAAGTTGATAGTAAAATTGAAACAGGCATCTATGCTGCCCATGTGGTGGCACTAAAATATTTATGCCACTCCTTTCCTCTTGCATTTATCCTTGCTTTCAGGGTATAATAAACAAGTCAAAGCAGTCAATAAAGTTTGGTCGTGCTAGATGGGGAGGTAGCGGTGCCCTGTAACCCACAATCCGCTAGAGTGGGGTCGATGCCCGGCAGCGGGTCTGTTTCATGGGGTCCGGTCTCCGTAAGTGGTGTGGACGGTTGGGTCCTGCGCAACACAAGCTCTCGAACCGTGTCAGGTCCTGACGGAAGCAGCACTAAGGGATGTCTTGGGTGTGCCGCGGGAGTGCCTGGCCTGAGCTAACTGCGGGGATAACGCCTGGGAGGCAGGATTCAATGCCGGGTGCACGGCCATTAAATTTGCTCCAGCAGGTGGTTTTTTAACCGCCTTTTTTTTAAAGCCATGGGGGGATAGGTATGGCTTATCTGGCCTTATATCGGGAATGGCGGCCCAAAACCTTTGCGGAAACAGTAGGGCAGGAGCATGTCAGCCGGACTTTGCAAAATGCCCTGCGCACCGGTAGGATCGCCCATGCCTATCTGTTTTGTGGGCCGCGGGGAACCGGCAAAACTACCACAGCCAAATTGCTGGCCAAAGCATTGAACTGCCGCACGGGCCATGGTAGACCGGTGCCGGAACCCTGTAATGAATGCGAAAACTGTCAGCGTATCAACCAGGGCAACAGCATGGATGTCCTGGAAATCGATGCTGCTTCCAATCGCGGTATCGATGAAATTCGGGAACTGAGGGAAAAGGTCAAATTTGCCCCTACCGAGGGTTATTATAAAGTCTACATAATTGATGAAGTACACATGCTGACCAATGAAGCCTTCAATGCCCTGCTCAAGACCTTAGAAGAACCCCCGGGCCAGGTGGTTTTCATTCTGGCGACTACGGAACCCCATAAAATCCCTCTCACCATCCTTTCCCGTTGCCAGCGCTTTGATTTTAAACGCATACCATTAGAGGATATTATGGCGCGCTTGCGGGAGGTGGCGGCAGGAGAAGGGATTAAAGTAACAGAAGAAGCCCTGCTCCTCATCGCCCGGGCAGCGGAAGGGGGTATGCGGGACGCCCTCAGCTTGCTGGACCAGGCGCGGGCCATGGCGGGAGAACAGGTGGAAGGCGACCATATTCGCGCCATCCTGGGGGCGGTCAGCGGGGAAAAAATCGCCCGGCTGCTGGACCAGCTGATCCGCCGCGACCTGGCAGGAGCTTTGCAGCTGGTAGGGGAACTGGTGGAACAGGGCAAGGATTTGCGCCAGTTTGTCCGCGATTTACTGGAATATTTGCGGGATTTGCTGGTTATCCGGGTAGCCAGGGATGTGGATCAGGTTCTACGCACTTCCCCCCAGTACTGGGAACGATTGAAGGCCCAGGCCGAAGCTCTGTCACCGGCCCGGGTACAGCAAATGATTAATATTTTAACAGAAACCGAACAGGGCATGCGCTGGAGTCAGCAGCCCCGCCTGTTGCTGGAGCTGGCTCTGATCAAGGGGCTAAGTCAGGAAGGGTCTGAGGTGGAGAACAATCTGCAACAGCAGGTAGCTCAGCTGCAGGCTGAACTGGAACGACTGAAGGCAGCAGGACCGGTAACGGCTGGACCGGCCCCTCGGACAACACCGGTCGCCAGGCCGGTTACACGGGGCAAAAAAGTGGAACTGGCAGCCAGTGACCCTGTATTAATGAAACAGGTTCAGGAGGAATGGCCCCGGGTGCTGGAACTGTTGCGCAAGCGTATGCAGGTGCGTGCCTTCGTGGTGGAAGGGGAGCCACTGCACTGTGATGGCCAGACCTTGAGTCTGGTGTTCCCTGACGGAAAAAGCTTTCATCGCGATCGGCTACTGCAGGGTACGAATCTGGAGATACTGGAAGCCGCGGTGCAGAAAGTGCTGGGCCGGCCCCTCAGGGTGCAGGCTTTGCTGACCAGTGAGATTGCCGGTTCGTCCAACGCAGCTGTTGAAGAGGAGAATAAACCGGATCTGGCTCCTGAGGAGCTGGTCAAAACTGTCCAGGAAACCTTTGGGGCGGCGGTACCGGTGGAAATAAAGGATTAGGAGGCAGGAAAATGTTTGGTGGCAATATGAATCAAATGATGAAACAAGTGCAGAAAATGCAAAAGGAAATGGCCAAACTGCAGGAGGAAATCGCTCTGAAAACAGTGGAAGCCACTGCCGGCGGCGGTGCCGTGCGAGTAGTGGCCAATGGTAAGCAGGAGCTGCTGAGCCTGGAAATCAAGCCGGAAGCAGTGGATCCGGAAGATGTAGAAATGCTGCAGGATATGATTCTGGCTGCTGTCAATGAAGCCCTGCGCAAATCCCAGGAAATGGTGGCAGCGGAAATGGCCAAAATCACGGGAGGGTTGAAAATTCCCGGTCTTTTCTAATCTGATCGACAGAGGATGATTGGCATGTATAGTTATTCTGAGCCTATCGCCCGTTTGATTAATCGCTTTTCCCGCTTGCCGGGCATCGGGCCCAAAACTGCCCAGCGCCTGGCCTTTTATCTGTTAAATGCCCCTGCCGAAGTGAGCCGGGAGCTGGCGGAGGCTATTCTGGAGGCCCGGGAGCAAATCCGCTTCTGTCAGCGCTGCTGCAACCTCACTACGGCCGATCTCTGTGAAATCTGTCGGGATGACAGCCGGCAGGGGGATTTGCTCTGCGTAGTGGAGGAGCCCAGGGATGTGGCAGCTTTTGAGCGTTTGCGGGATTACCGGGGTTATTATCACGTTCTGCATGGAGCCATCAAGCCCATGGAGGACATTGGCCCGGAACAGCTGAAAATCAAGGAGCTGTTGCAGCGCCTGCAGACAGAGCCCATCACAGAGGTAATTCTGGCCACCAACCCCACCATCGAGGGGGAGACTACCGCCATGTATCTGGCCAAATTGCTTAAACCCCTGGGAGTTAAAGTAACCCGTTTGGCCCATGGTCTGCCGGCGGGGAGTGTACTGGAATATGCCGATGAAATGACCCTGGCCAGCGCCCTGGCGGGGCGGCGGGAAATTTAGGCAGTAATATCGGGACAGCCTGCCGCATATGCTGAAGGTAACGGGGGGTGACAAGCATGGTCCTCAGTTACCTGGTGGCAGCGGCAGTCCTGCTGTTGCTTTTATATGCGGTGGGGCTCTATCTGGCCCGGCCCCTGAAAATCCTCTGGTGGCTGGTAACGCGGCTGGCCCTGGGGGCGGCAACTCTGCTGCTGGTCAACTGGCTTACCGGCTGGCTGGGTTTCAGCTATCCCTTTAACTGGGCCAGTACGGCCCTGGTGGGATTTCTGGGCATACCGGGATTTGTGTTACTGACAGCTTTAAAAATTGCCATGTAAGCCCGATGGGAAAATTCCTGTCGGGTTTTTTCTTTTTTCTCTTGACGCAGAAGGGGATTATCAGTAAAATGATACTAACCAAAAATATAAGAAAACATATCGAAATACTCGGATATAAGGGGTGAGGGAGATGCTGGAAATCTGCCAGGTCACTAAATATTTTCAGCACCAGGTGCTGGCTCCGGTGGATTTGCAAGTGGAACAGGGGGAATTCATAGCTTTTCTGGGGCCCTCGGGTTGTGGTAAATCCACTTTGCTGAATATTATCGCTGGACTGGAACAGCCGACCTCGGGGGAAGTGCGTCTGGACGGGCAGGTATTGACTGCTCCTGGACCGGAAAGGGGCATGGTCTTTCAGGAGCCCGGCCTGTTTCCCTGGTTAAATGTCCTGGAAAATGTGGCCTTTCCCCTGCGGCGGCAGGGGCTGACCGAGGCGGTGGCGCGAGAACGGGCCCTGGAGCTGTTGAAACTGGTCCATCTGAGCCGCTATGCCCACTCCTGGCCCCATGAATTATCAGGCGGAATGAAACAGCGGGTGGCCATCGCCCGGGCTCTGGCTCTCAATCCGCGGATTCTCTTGATGGATGAACCTTTTGCTGCTCTGGATGAACAAACCCGCATGGCCATGCATGTGGAACTGCAGGATATCTGGCAGCAAACGGGCAAGACAATCATCTTTGTTACCCATAATATCCGGGAAGCGGTGCGTCTGGCCGATCGTATTCTGGTTTTTGCCACCCGGCCGGGACGGATTAAAGCCGAGTTCAAAGTCCAGGCTCCTCATCCGCGGCTGGAAGGGGATGGACTGTTGTTGCAGCTGGAAAACCAGATCCTGCGTGAACTGCGGGAAGAAATGGAAAAAGTGTTGAAGGAGGAACTGGGGGATGACTACCATCTTAAGAAGAGTGGTTTTCCTTGGCATCCTGATCGGGATCTGGGCAGTTATATATAATCTGGAAGTGTGGCCAGATTTTCTTTTTCCTTCGCCAGGACAGGTGGTAAAAGCTCTTTGGACTGGCTTTGCTGATGGCACATTAGTTAAAGCAGTTGGCGTTAGCTTGCTGCGATTGATAGTTGGATATTTTCTGGCAGTGATTATAGGGCTGGCTCTTGGTTTATTAATTTGCAGTCATAAATGGTGGGAGGATACCCTGGGGGGGTTAATTGTCGCTTTGCAGAGTGTTCCAAGTATTGTCTGGCTACCCCTGGCTTTGCTCTGGTTTAAAATGGGGGAAGGAGCCATTCTCTTTGTAGTTACTCTGGGCGGGGTCTGGACAATGACTATGGGTACGGTAGCTGGTATTAAAAACGTTCCTCCACTACTGGTTAGAGTAGGGAAAACCATGGGGTTAAAGGGATTACCTCTTTTCTGGCGGGTGAAATTGCCAGCCTCTGTTCCCCATTTAATTACAGCTATGCGGCTAGCCTGGGCCTTCTGCTGGCGGGCTCTGCTGGCCGGGGAGCTAATCGGCACCGGGACAGGATTGGGCCAGGTATTGATGTGGGCCAGAGACCTGGGGAACATGGCTCTGGTACTGGCAATTATGGTGATAATTGCCCTTTTGGGAATGTTAACGGATAGTCTCCTGTTCCGTCGTCTGGAACAACGAGTAATGATGCGCTGGGGGTTAAACCGAGCATAGTTTTCAGGAGGTGAGGGTTAATGAAAAAATGGGTTTTTCTTCTGGGAATAGTTACCTTTTTATTTGGACTGGTCGGTTGTGGCAATCAAGCAACGGAGGAACAGAAAACTTTGAAGATCGGCTATTTCCCTAATATAACTCACGCACCTGCCATGGTAGGGATTGAAAAAGGATTATTTCAAAAATATATAGGCCGGGATATTAAGATTGAAGAAAGATATTTTAACCATGGTCAGGAATTGCTGGATGCTCTGGCAGTAGGGGAAGTGGACCTGGGCTATGTAGGCCCGGGACCGGTGGAACAACGGAGCAAACAAGGATTAAAGATAAAGGTCCTGGCTGAAGTAACCCGGGGAGGATCGGCTCTGGTGGTGCGACAGGGAGTAGATATCAAGGACATTAAAGACCTGGCCGGTAAAAAAGTCGCTGTCCCGGGTATTGGAAATACCCAGGATCAAATTCTGCGTAAATTATTGAATGATGCAGGACTGAAGTCGACCTATGAAGGCGGGGACGTGGAAATTCGCGCTCAAAAACCTGCAACCATCAGCGGGTTGTTTGTACAAAAACAGCTGGATGCAGCTCTCCTGGCTGAACCCTGGCCCAGTATGCTGGAAGCAAAAGGGCTGGCAAAGGTGATATACCAGGATGAAGGTGTAAGTGCTGTTATGGTAACTACTCCCGAAAAATATCAAGCCAAACAAGCTTTGATAGATAATTTTGTTAAAGGACATCAAGAAGCTGTGAAGGCAATCAAAAATATGCCGCCGCAAGAAACTGTTCAGCTGGTGGGGCGAAAAATCAAGGAAATAACTGGCTCGGAATTGCCTCCTGATATTTTGCAAAAAGCACTTAAAAAGCTAAACTTCGAGGACTGATGGTCTAACCATTAGTCCTCTTCTCTTTTTTGCCCCATGTATACCATATACTTTCTTGACCTGGACCATTATTAAAGTTATACTTAAACTAATGGTTCAAATAACTCTGGGACCATCATGTTTATGGGGGGACGTGAAGTGTCCCGGCAGGAACCTAATAGTTTGCGGCTTTTTGCGCAAACTAAATTTGATACCCACAACGGGGAGGTGGGGCGTTGGCGCGCATTGTCGAAGCCTATATTGGTGAATATGCCAGTGGCAAATCGGAAAACGCCGTTAACCGGGCTCTGGAGCTGGCGGCTCTGGGACGGCAGGTGACACTGGTGGACCTTGATCTGGTAGAGCCCTTTTATACTTTACGCCCCATTAAACAGGAGCTAAAAGAGCAGCAAGTGGATGTAATCGCCTGGGATACTGCCGAAACTATGGGTCTGGGCGAGGCTGGCTCGGTGATAAAACCGGAAATGCGCTGGGCTCTCTGGCGGCCGGGAGATATTATCCTGGACATCGGTTATGGGGTGGAGGGGGCCAAAACCCTGAATCTGGTGGAAGGGGCCCGGGAAAGCGAGGAGCTGCAAGTACTGGCTGTGATCAATGCCAGTCGACCCATGACTGCTGCGGTAGCCGATATCGTTCAGCATGTCCGGGAAATGGGAACTGTTCATGGCTTGATCAATAATACCCATCTGGGGGATGAAACCACCCTGGAAGTGATCGTAGAAGGTTTACGGCTGGTGGCTGAGGCAGCTGAAATTCTGGGTATGCCCATTGTTGCTACTTCAGTAGACGAGAAATTTCGCTCTGCTTTTCCGGAAGGCAGAGACCCTCTGGGAAACCCCGTGCGTTTTTTGCGAAGACTGATGCCGAAAGCCATGTGGTAAGGGTATAAACCCGCCCGTGGAGAAGTATACAGGAGGTGTAGGTTACATGGCTGAAAAGCCCATTCAAGGGGAGAAGAAAGCATTTATGACCGGTAATGAGGTCATCGCCTGGGCGGCTGTAGCTGCCAAAGCTGACATCATGTATGGTTACCCCATTACTCCCCAGAACGAAATCATGCATTACTGGACTCGTCTTGCTCCCAAGTATGACAAGAAATTCCTCCAAACTGAAGACGAATTATCTGCCGGTTTTACTACCATTGGCGGCGTGCTGGCGGGGAAAAAAGCCTTTACAGCTACTGCAGGCCCTGGTAATGTGTTGATGCAGGAACCCATGGCCATGGCAGAAATGATGCGCATTCCCACTGTCCTGATTGTCCAGCAGCGGGGTGGCCCGTCTACAGCTACCGTTATCTACTCCCAGCAGGAAGTCACTCTGACTACATATGGTGGTAACGGAGAAGGCTTCCGGATTGTATATGCTCCTGCCACTCACCAGGAGCTGTTCGACTACACCATCAAGGCCTTCAATACTGCCTGGACCTATCGCTGGCCCACCTTTGTGCTGGGGGATGGCTACCAGGCCAAGATGCGGGAATCAGTAGTTCTCTATGATCCCGAAGAAAGAGGTATCAAGCTGGTTGAACCCTATCCGTTTGTAGGTAAGGAAGGTTCCATCGGAGTTGACCGGCAGCCCAATCATATGCGCAATACCTACAACACCGAAGAAGAATTGTATGAAATCGTCATGAGCTATGCTGAGGAGTACAACCGGGTAGCACCGGAAATCATCGAATACGATGCCCGCGATTGTGAAGATGCCGATCTGGTCATCGTCTCCGCTGGCGTAGTTTCCCGGGCCGCTCTGGGGGCTTACCAGGCTTTGCGCGCTGCCGGGTATAAAGTTGGATATTTCCGGCCCATCACCCTGCGGCCTTTCCCGGAACAGCAGCTGAAAGAAGTAGCGGCCAAAACCGGCAAGCTGCTGGTAGTGGAATCCGCTCTGGGGCAGCTGGATAAGCTGGTCAAACAGGCTATTTACGGTATTAATACCCCCATTGAAGGCTTATTCAAGCCAGGGGTAGGTATCACTGCTGAAGAAGTTGAAGAAAAAGTTAAATCCCTGCTGTAGGTTCGGGTAGATAACGGAAGGAGGTTAAGCCATGTCCGTGGAATTGTTGCGTATGCCTAAATGCTGGCGGAAAGAATCCAAACCCCACAAGTTTTGCCCCGGTTGCGGTCACGGTGATGTGTTAAAGGCTCTGGGGGAAGCTATTGATGAACTGGGGATTCAGGATAGAGTAGTTTTCGGTTGTGATATCGGTTGCTCCCTGCTGGCCTGGGACTTTTTTGATGTAGATAGTGTACAGACCCACCATGGCCGGACAACTCCGGTGATGACCGGGATCAAACGGGCCCGCCCCGACCGGATTGTAGTTGCTTATATGGGGGATGGTGGCGGTTATGCCATCGGTTCCCAGCACCTTTTCAATGCTGCTGCTCGCAACGAAAATGTAACTGTTATCCTGGTCAACAACACCAACTACGGTATGACCGGTGGTCAGATGGCTCCTACTACCCTGCCGGGCCAGAAAACTGAAACTTCTCCATACGGTCGCGATGTAGAAACTATGGGTTATCCCACCCAGGGGCCGGAAGCGGTAGCCGCCATTACCCAGGATGGAGCCTATGTGGCCAGGGGCACAGTAGCCAATATGCGGCAGCTGAAGGGCTTCATCAAGAAAGCTCTGCAAAACCAGATGGAAGGCAATGGTTTCTCCTTTGTGGAAGCTCTCTCTGGCTGTCCCACCAACTGGCGGACCAATGCCCGGGATACCTGGAACTTTATTGAAAAGGAAATGACCAAGTACTTCAAAGTAGGGGAAATCAAGACCCCGGCACAGAAGGAGGGCTAAGAATATGTCCAGCAAACTGGTGAAAATCGCTCTGGCCGGTGAAGGGGGCCAGGGGGTTCAATCCGTAGCGGAAATTATCGCTGAGGCCGCCAACCAGGCCGGGCGGGAAGCCCTCTATATTCCCAACTTCGGCGTGGAGCAACGGGGTGGCGTATCCATTGCCTTTTTGCAAATCGATGATGAAAAAATTGCTGCACCCAAATTCGTTAAAGGTGATATCGTAGTGGCTCTGAGCGACCGGGCAGTAGTTCGCACTCAGCAATATGTAGGGCCTAATACCCTGTTTGTTTATGATACATCTATCGAAGAGGTAGAAGAATACCTCCCTAAAAATGCTAAGAAAGTCATGGGCATTCCGGCTCTGGAAATTTCCAAAAACGAGTTGCACCCCCGGGTTTTCAATATCCTGATTATGGGTGCAGTTATCGGGGCAACCGGGGTGGTAACTTTAGAACAGGCTAAAAATGCTATTGAAAAGAAACTCGGTTACAAGTTTGAACAAAACCCCAAACTGAGAGACTTGAACTTCGCTGCCCTGGAGAAGGGCTATGCCCTGGCCCAGCAGGCTTAACCGAGGAGGGAAAAAACAGTGGACTACTTGAAGAAGGTTGAAATCCACGAAGGACAAAAAGGGCAGTGGGCCATTTTTCCGCGCCTTTGCAAAGGCTGTGGGTTGTGCATCGAAAAATGCCCGGTTTCCTGTATTTCCTGGTCCAAAACCCTGGGTGTATATGGGACTCCGGCCGTAGTGGCTGATATGGAAAAATGCATCCTCTGCGGCATCTGTCAGACCGTATGTCCTGATTGTGCCCTGTCAGTGGAAAAGAAAAAATAGGACGAAAAGCGAAAATCGCCCCCTGTGCAGGGGCGATTTTTATATTCTCCGGCAGGAGAGAAATATCAATAAAAATATTGACAAATTTATCAATCAAACATACAATATTTTCAGGAAGTCTATTATGAAAGGGGCTGATATTATGTTTGAAAAAATCACCGTAAGCAGGGTGTTAAATTCTCTAGTACCAATTTCCAGGTTTAATAAAGGGGAGGCTAATAAAATCTTTGAAGAGGTCAGGGAAACGGGATTTAAGATTGTGGTGAAAAATAACACTCCGGCATGCGTGCTTTTAAAGCCTGAGCTGTATGAACAAATGCTTGAAGCTATAGAGGAGTACCGTCTGCTGCTGGAAGCCGAAAGGCGTATGGAAAAAGCCAAAGAGGATGATTTTATCCCTCAGGAAAAAGTTTTATCTGATCTTGGTATAATTAGCACGGATTTAGAAAATGTAGATGTGGAGATAGAATAACTATGTGGCAGGTAGAATACTTGAAAGAAGCAATCAAGGACTTGATGCGCCTTGACCACAGCCAGCGCTTACAGGTGCTAAAAGCCATTAACAAAGCCATTAACAAGGTTGCAAGTAACCCCTTGCCGCAGAACGAAGGCGGATATGGTATACCGCTAGGGAACAAAAATAGCATAAAACTTGCCGGTTACTTCAAAATCAAGTTAAAAAGGCTTGGCCTTCGAGTGGTATATAAGCTGGTAAGAGAAAAAGAGGTTATGAAGATTATTATTATTTCTGCCAGGGCAGATGATGAGGTTTACTTACTGGCACAGAAAAGAATAGACAAATAAAGGGACAGTAGTATAGCTTACTACTGTCCCTTTCAATCTTCAACCTCGAACTTCGAACGTCCTTAATCATGGAGAACTTATAGGGCAGCTTACGACCATCCATACGAGGATGTCGTATTTACAGTTATATTATAAGCTGTTTTTCGATAAGCGTAAAGATGGCGAAAAAAGAAATAATATTCAGGCAGGAAGGAAAAACTGCAGCTGATGGCGAATTTAACAGGAAATAGATACAGAAAGGGGTAGGCGGCTTGAAAAAACTCTTCATACTGGATACCAATGTTTTGCTGCATGATCCGCAATCCCTGTTTCGCTTTCAGGAGCATGAGGTGGTTTTACCCCTGCTGGTGATTGAGGAGCTGGATGAACAGAAAAGACGCATGGATGAGGTGGGGCGCAATGCCCGGCGGGTTGCCAAAGCTCTGGATCAGCTGCGCCAATCCGGTAAATTGCATGAAGGCATTCCCACTCCTGGTGGAGGGTTCCTGCGGGTGGAACTGGCCATCGATTTGCCCAAAATCCCGGAAATCAAAAGCCACAAAGCGGATAACTCCATCCTGGCTCTGGCCAAAATGTATGCTGACAAATATCCGGAACGGGAAGTTACCCTGGTGACCAAGGATATTTACCTGCGCATCAAGGCTGATGCCCTGGGCATCAAGACCGAGGATTACAAAACCGACCGGGTCAATGTGGAAGAGATGTACTCCGGTACCACTACCCTTAAGGTAGCAGGAGACCAGATTGATCGGTTCTATCAGGAGGGACAGCTGGTTGATTTCACCGGCGGGGAGCTGGTTGCCAACCAGTTTGTTACCCTGTTCTGTGAAGAGACGGGACAGTCTGCTCTGGGACGGTTTGACCATAGCAAAAAGGCGATTGTGCCTCTGCGCTATGGCAACAAAGATGCTTTTGGCATCAAAGCCCGTAATAAGGAACAGCGTTTTGCCATGGAATTGCTGTTTGATCCTAACATCAAACTGGTGACTCTGGTAGGCCAGGCCGGAACCGGTAAGACCCTGCTGGCTGTTGCCGCCGGTCTGGAACAGGTGGTAGAAACAGAGGATTACAAAAAATTGCTGGTAACCCGGCCCATCGTGCCCCTGGGCAATGATATCGGTTTTCTGCCCGGGGAGAAGGATGAGAAACTGCGTCCCTGGATGAGTCCCATTTATGATAATATCGAATATATACTGAGTGGAGTCAAAGAAGGCAAAAAGGAAAAGGACAGCAAACCTACCAGTATTGAAACCACTTTGCGCTATTTCAAGGAAAGGGGCCAGCTGGAGCTGGAAGCCATAACCTATATTCGGGGCCGCAGCATCCCTCATCAGTTTGTTATTGTGGATGAGGCCCAGAACCTGACCCCTCATGAAGTTAAAACCATTTTGACAAGGGTGGGAGAAGGTACTAAAATAGTCTTAACCGGTGATCCATTCCAGGTGGATCATCCTTATCTGGATTCCAATAGCAATGGCCTCACTTTTGTGGCCGAAAAATTCAAGGACCAGCCTATCGCCGGCCATGTGGTCTTCACCAAAGGGGAAAGGTCAGAGCTGGCTGAGCTGGCGGCAACCATAATTTAACTTATGTTCCGAGTCAAAGGACCTACAGGCTGTTTGCCCAAGGCCTTTGGCCAGAGCCATGCTTGAGGCTCGAGGGTAAAGGGGGAAACCCTTTTGCCTCCCGGTGGAAAGGAACAGTCTGCTGTGGATGGAAGGAAAACAGTCGGCTGACACCGGGAAGCCGGCTGTTTTATTTTGATCACAGGAGGGAGAAAGATGGACAAGGTAGAAAAATTGCGGCAATTATTAAAAGAAGCTGCGCCTGAAGGCAGAATCACCTGTGCCCAGGCCTGGGCTCTGGCGGAAGAGCTGGGCGTAGAAAAGGGACTGGTGGGGAAAATATGCAATGAACTGGGAATTCGTATTAAGGCCTGTCAGCTGGGCTGTTTCTAGGAGGTTTATATGGCTGAGTTCGGGAAGGTAATCACTGTGCCAGAGGCACTGGCCAGATTGGAACAACATTTGCAGGACTTTCGCCCTCGCCCGGAACGGGTGCCCCTGCTGGCAGCCCGGGGCCGGGTGCTGGCAGAAAAGGTAGTCAGTCCGACGGCAGTGCCGGGGTTTTACCGTTCTACCGTGGATGGTTATGCGGTGCGGGGAGCGGATACCTTCGGGGCTACGGAGGATTTGCCGGTCTTTTTGCCCCTGGTGGGGGAGATCTTGATGGGACAGGCCCCTCCCGGGCCCCTGCCGCCCGGCAGTGCCATGGCCATCAGCACCGGTGGCATGTTACCTGAGGGGGCGGATGCCATTGTGATGCTGGAATATACGGAAATGGCACCGGGAATGGTGGCGGTACTGAAACCGGTAGCGCCGGGGGAAAATGTGGTGCGGCCGGGGGAGGATGTGACTCCTGGTCAGGAGGTATTGCCGGCGGGACGGCGCCTGCGGGCCCAGGATCTGGGGCTGCTGGCCGGGCTGGGCATCACCGAGGTTACGGTAGCGGTCAAACCCCGGGTAGCTCTGATTTCCACCGGAGACGAGATTGTGGCTCCTGAACAGGAACCGGGACCGGGCCAGGTGCGGGATATGAATTCCTATACCCTTTATGCCCTGGTGGACGAACTGGGGGGTGAACCCCGGCTGTATGGTGTTATCCGGGACCAGAAAGAGCAGTTGCTGGCGGTGGCCCGCCAGGCCCTGGAGGAAAATGATGTGCTGATCGTTTCCGGGGGCAGTTCGGTGGGAACCAGGGATGCTACCGGGGAAGTGCTGGCCTCCCTGGGGGAACCGGGGGTATTTGTGCACGGCATCTCGGTGCGGCCGGGCAAGCCCACTATTCTGGCCCGCTGTGGCCAGAAACTGGCGGTGGGTTTACCCGGACATCCGGTTTCGGCGATGGTGACTTTTGACCTGTTCCTGCGCCCCATTTTACGGGCTCTGCTGGGGCTACCCGCTCCTGCTCCCTACCGGGACCGGGAAGGCAGACTGACAGTCACTGCCCGGCTGGAGCGGAATGTCCTCTCCGGTCCGGCCCGGGAGGATCATGTGCGCTGTGCCCTGGAGTGGCGGGAGGGGGAATTGTGGGCAGTCCCCATTCTGGGCAAATCCAGCCTATTATCCACCATGGTCAAAGCCGATGGCATTTTGCGCATTCCTCTGGAACAGGATGGCATCAGTGCCGGGGAACTGGTCAGTATCGGCTTGTTTGAGGAGGGTTAAATTTGGGCAAGAAAGTCTATCTGGATAATTTACCGCGGCAGGAAACCCTGGCCAATTATCTGAGCCAGCTGGAGCAGGCAGGGGTAAGACCGCTGCTTCCAGAGCGGCTGGCGGTAGAACAGGCCCTGGGCCGGACGGTAGCCAGGGCCATTCGGGCCCAGCTGGCCAATCCCCATTATCCGGCTTCAGCTATGGATGGGTATGCGGTCAGAGCGGAAACCACCTTTGGGGCCAGCGAGACCAAACCGGCCCGGCTCCTGGTGGGGTCGGAGGCGGTTTATGTGGATACCGGGGATGTGATTCCCGCCGGTTATGATGCAGTGGTAATGATTGAACAGGCGACTCCCCGGGGAGAGTATGTGGAAATCAATGGGGCGGCTGCGCCCTGGCAGCACATACGCCTGGTAGGGGAGGATATTGCTGCCGGTGAAGTGCTGGCCTGGCCGGGGGATCGCATTACTCCATACCTGGCGGCGGCTTTGCTGGCTGCCAATGTAACTGAGGTAGAAGTACGGGCCCGGCCCCGGGTGGCCGTCTTCCCCACCGGTACGGAACTGGTGGAACCAGGGAGTAAAGTGAAGCCTGGGGATATCCTGGAATTCAATTCCCGTTTGCTGGCCGGTTTGATCGAGGAATGGGATGCAGTGGCAGAACGGCAACCCGCTCTGCCTGACGACTATGAGCTGCTCAAGGCCAGGGTGGCGGAAGCGGCAGCAAACTATGACCTGGTAGTCATCAATGCCGGCTCTTCTGCCGGTTCCGAGGATTTTACCGCCCGGGTGATTGCGGAACTGGGCACCCTGGTCAGTCACGGGGTAGCCATCAAGCCCGGCAAACCGGTGATTCTGGGCGAGGTTCAGGGTAAGCCGGTGATCGGTCTGCCCGGTTATCCCGTATCCGCGGCCCTTACCTGTGAACTTTTCGTGAAACCGGTGCTGGAACTGCTGCGGGGCGGGCAGTTGCCAGGGCGGGCGACGGCCCGGGCCCGCCTGGTCCGCAAGGTGGTATCTCCCCTGGGCCAGGAGGAGTTTGTGCGGGTTAAACTGCTGGCCCAGGAAGCGGAGCTGGTCGCTGTGCCCCTGGGCCGGGGAGCAGGAGCCATTTCTTCCCTGGTCCAGGCCGATGGTTTGCTGGTGGTTCCGCGCCTCAGTGAGGGCTTTGAAGCCGGGACGGAAGTGGAAGTCCAGCTTTTCCGCCCCCTGGCGGAAATCCAGGAACAGTGGTGGTTTGGCGGTACTTACTGGCGGCCCTTTGAAGAAAAGTTGCTGGAACTGGCTCAGCAAGGGCAAAAAGTGGGCTATTACCCCACCGGCTCCCAGGCCGGTTTTCTCGCCCTCAGCCGGGGGGAAGTTCATGGAACTCTCTGGGCGGGAGAACAGCCCCCGGCTGCTTTTCCCGCCCGGTTGCTGGGAAAACGGCTGATGGGCTGGGCTTACCGGGAGAGCGAGCCTGGCCCGGAACCGGGCAGGGAGGAGAGTCATCTCCTTAAAGGTGCGGCAGCAGTGATGGCGGGGCTGTGGCCCAGGGCCTGGTGCAGTCAGGAAGTGGCTGAACTTTATCAGTTGCAATTTAAACCGGTACAGGAGGAACAGGTCTGGCTTTTGGTACGGCCGGAAAAGGCCTTCCTGCTGGACCGCTGGGAAGGCGGGACCTGAGATGAAGGACACCTTTGAACGGGAAATTAATTATTTACGCATTTCCATTACTGATCGCTGCAATTTGCGCTGCCTTTACTGCATGCCGGCAGACGGAGTGGAGCTAAAGGAACATGAGGACATTTTGCGCCTGGAGGAAATCACTGAAATAGTGCGAGCCGGGGCGGCAGTAGGTATCAGCAAAATCCGCATTACCGGCGGTGAGCCCCTGGTCCGACGGGGTGTGGTGGAGTTTATCCGCCAGCTCAAGGCTATTCCCGGCATAGACGATATTGCCCTGACCACCAATGGGGTTTTGCTGGCTCCTCTGGCAGCAGAACTGAAAGCTGCCGGGTTAAACCGGGTAAATGTTTCCCTGGATACCCTGCGCTCTGACCGGTTTCGGGAACTGACCAGGGGGGGACAAATTGAAAAAGTCTGGGAGGGGCTGGCGGCGGCCCTGGAGCATGGTCTCACTCCTGTGAAGCTCAATATGGTAGTCATGCGCGGCTTCAATGATGATGAATTGTTTGATTTTGTGGAACTAACCAGGGAGCGGGAATTGCACGTCCGCTTTATCGAGCTGATGCCTATTGGCACGGCCGATGCCTGGGCCCATCAGCGCCGTCTGACGATGGAAGAGATTCTTTTGCAGCTGGGCCGTCGCTATACCTTAGAACCAGGGCCCAGGATTGCCGGCTGGGGACCGGCTCGCTATTATCAGGTGCCGGGTTACCGGGGGACGGTGGGATTTATCAGCCCCATCAGCCAGCATTTCTGTGGCACCTGTAACCGTCTGCGCCTGACAGCCGAAGGGATGCTCAGACCTTGCCTCCATGCCAGACGGGAAGTGGATATCAAAACCCCCCTCCGGCAGGGGGCCAGGTTCGAGGAACTGGTGGCAATTTTTCAGGATGTCATCGGCCAGAAGCCCCAGGCCCACAGCATGGGGGAAACGGGCTGGGGTGAAAATGAGCGCAAAATGTTTCAGATAGGAGGCTGAAGCGGTGGAACTGACCCATTTTGATTCCCAGGGCCGGGCGCGTATGGTGGATGTTTCTGCCAAGGAAGTGACCCGGCGGGAGGCGGTAGCCCGCGGGGAAGTACGAATGCACCCCCGGACCCTGGCTTTGATCAAGGAGGGGAAAATGGCCAAGGGGGATGTGCTGGCTGTAGCCCAGGTAGCGGGCATCATGGGTGCCAAAGCTACTTCCAGCCTGATTCCCATGTGCCATCCTCTTTTTATCAGCGGGGCGCGCCTGGATTTTCAGCTGGATGAAAACAATTCCCGGGTGCTGATCGAGGCCCGGGTCAAGACGGCCGGGCAAACGGGAGTGGAGATGGAAGCCCTGACGGCAGTAAGCATTGCGGCTCTGACCATCTATGATATGTGCAAGGCCGTGGACAAGGACATGGTTATCGGCGAAATTCGCCTGGTGGAAAAAACGGGGGGCAAAAGCGGCCACTATCTACGGGAAGGGGAAGAACAATGGGGAAAATAGTAGCAGTATGTATCAGTGAGAAAAAAGGCATGCGCAAGAAAAATGTGGGTGCCGGGGAACTGGTGCCTGATTTCGGTCTGGCCGGAGATGCCCATGGCGGACCCTGGCACCGCCAGGTTAGCCTGCTGGCTCTGGAGAGCATTGAGAAAATGCGGCAGCTGGGACTGGAGGTAGGCCCCGGAGATTTTGCCGAAAACCTGACCACAGAAGGGATTGACCTGCTCAGCTTGCCGGTGGGCACCAAATTGCGCCTGGGTCCGCAGGCTGTGGCGGAGGTAACCCAGATCGGCAAAGAGTGCCACACCCGTTGCGCTATTTATTATCAGGCGGGGGATTGTGTCATGCCCAAAGAGGGGATTTTTGTCAAAATCCTGACCGGTGGTCCCATCAAGGTAGGGGACCAGGTGGAGGTGCTGCAGGATGGCTAAATTCACCTTTGCGGTGTTGACCGCCTCGGATAAAGGCTCCCGGGGGGAGCGCCAGGATATGAGCGGTCAGGTTATCCGGGAGCTGGTGGAAGAAATCGGCGGAGAACTGGCAGAATATCTGGTGATTCCCGATGAGCTGGAAGTAATTAAGGAAAAGCTGCTCTGGCTGGTAGATGAACGAGGAGTGGATCTTATTCTCACCACCGGTGGCACCGGGCTTGGGCCGCGGGATGTTACCCCCGATGCTACCCTGCAGGTGATAGACCGTCTGGTTCCTGGAATTGCAGAAGTGATGCGGATGGAAAGCCTGAAAAAAACCAGCCGGGCCATGCTGTCCCGGGCGGTAGCCGGGCAGCGGAAACGGTCCCTGATCATTAACCTTCCCGGCAGTCCCAAGGCAGTACAGGAATGCCTGGAAGTTATCCTGCCGGCCCTGCCCCATGGGATTGAGATTATGAAGGGACAAACAGGGGAGTGTGCCCGGCAATAAAACAGAGGTGCGAACCTCTGTTTTATTTTGGGGCTTGACAGAACAGATGTTCAAAAAGTATAATAGACCTGGGATGGAACATTTGTTCAGAGGAGGCGGTAGGATTGGAGCCCACTATTTTACTGATCGATATGAACGCCTTTTTCGCCTCGGTCCATCAGGCCCTGGACCCGGGCTTACGGGGTAAGCCGGTGGTGGTATGCGGGGATCGGGAGCAGCGCCGCGGGATTGTGCTGGCAGCATCCTATGAAGCCAAAAAATACGGGGTCAAAACGGGGATGACTGCCTGGGAGGCCCGAACCCTTTTGCCCCATGGTATCTATGTCCGTCCTGACTATGGCCAGTATCTGGCTTTCTCCCGCCGCATCCTGCAAATCATCCGGGAGTATTCGCCGCTGGTGGAGCCCTTTTCCATTGATGAAGCTTTTGTTGATCTCAAGGGGTGTGAGGGGTTGTTCGGGGATGTTCTGACAGTGGCCCGGGAGATGAAGCGGCGGATTCGGGAGGAAGTGGGGGTGACCTGTTCGGTCGGGATTGGGCCCAATAAACTGGTAGCCAAAATGGCGGCAGAACTGGAAAAACCCGATGGTTTAACTTTGCTGCGCGGGGAAGATGTGCCCCGGCGGCTCTGGCCCCTGCCGGTGCGGGAGCTATTTGGCGTGGGTAGCAGGACGGAACGGAAATTGCAGGCTCTGGGCATCAAGACCATCGGTGACCTGGCAAATTTCCCGGTAGAGGTGCTGGAGCGGCGGTTTGGCATCATCGGGCGAGTATTACATATGTCAGCCAATGGTATTGATTACAGCCCGGTCAGTCCGGGGTCCCTGGAAACGGCCAAATCCATTGGCAATCAGATGACTTTGCCCCGGGACTATGCCAGTTACCGGGAGTTGAGGGCAGCGATTCTGGAACTGGCGGAAATGGTAGGGCGGCGGGTACGTCAGGGAGGATATGAAGGCAAAACCGTTTCCCTGACCCTGCGGGATAGTGAACTCCATTTTTATTCCTGGTCGGCCAGCCTCTGGGAATATTCGGATTTGACCGAGGATATTTACCGCCAGGCCTGCACTTTGCTGGAGCGCTACTGGCCGGAAGGGAAAAGGGTACGGCTGGTAGGAGTGGGCCTTTCTAAATTGCGCCCCAAAACCGCCTTGCAGCTGGATGTTTTCGGGGAAAAGCTGAAACTGGAGCGGTTAAACCAGACCTGTGATCTGATTCGGGAACGCTTTGGCCGTTACAGCATCATGCGGGGAGGGGCCTTGACTGAGGCGGGGATTCATTATGGACAGAGGGAATAAGCTGTGGGAGGGACATCGCATGTTATTGCCGGAAATGCGGGAACTGGTTATTCACGAACAGGCAGGCAAACCGCCCTGGAAAAGACTGGAGGAAGCGGACAGGGAAAAAATCAGGGGCCTGTTGCAGCAGGCCTGGCAGGAAGAAAAAGGCATCCGGATCATATATTACTGGCAGGGGCAGGCCAAAGAGTTGCTTTTTTCCTCCTTTCGCCTGCAGGGAGGGGTGCTGGAAGGGGTCACTCCCCAGAACAGGATACGGCGGCTCAGGGAACGATATATCATTGAAGTGCAACTGGTTGATTGGGAATGGTAATTAATGATATAAAAGAGTAATAAACCATGGAAATGGCAAGGTGAATTTGATAAAATACTGCTAAAAGGTGTAAAAGTAAACACAAAGGAAATAGAAGGAAGGAATAAAATGAAGAAGAAAAATGAAGGTATCAAATGTAATTATTGTGGGGAACTTTTCGGAAAGGTTGCCATCAAGAGGCATCTGGAGAAGTGTGAGGTTAGAAAAGAAAAAACTCAGCCCGGGGAAGAGGTGTATTATTGGGTCCAGGTTCAGGGTTACTATCAGAAAGAATATTGTATGTATTTGGATGTGTCTGCGAAAGCTTCTTTAAAGGATCTGGATCAGTTTTTAAGAGACAGGTGGCTGGAGTGTTGTGGTCATTTGAGCAGATTCAGAATTGAGGGCAAAATTTATGATTCAGACCCTGACCCAGATATCATGTTTGGAAGAAATAAGAGTATGAAAGTGAAGTTGAATGATGTTTTGTATGAAGGACTTGAATTTATACATGAATATGATTTTGGCTCAACTACAGTATTAAAATTAAAGGTAATATCAACAAAGACAGGAGCAAAGCGCAAAGAAAAAGTAATACTAATGGCCCGCAACCTTCCACCTGAGTTTGTTTGTGTAGAGTGTGGGAGACCGGCGGTTCAATTGTGCAGTTGCTGTATTTATAAAGAAGATGCCTTTTATTGTACTGAATGTGGCGAGGAACATGAATGTGGTGAGGATATGATGCTACCTGTAGTCAATTCTCCCCGGATGGGGGTTTGCGGTTATTGCGGGGAAAAAGGATGACATTAGGATTTTGTACTGGGTACAGGGAATGATATAATAGCTATTATAGAATGGTAACATGGTAGCATCCTAACAGGGGTGCTTTTTTCTTTACTGGAGGTGTAAGCATTGAACAAAAACCGTCTGGCCATGCTGATACTGGTGTTAACCAACCTGCTCTGGGGCGGTAATTTCGTTTTTGGCAAATTCCTGGTTAAAATGATTCCGCCCTGGACCCTGGCCGCTTTGCGCTGGACAGTAGCTTCCTTGATTTTGCTGCCCTGGGCCTGGTGGCAGGAAAAACTGGCCTGGCCCCAGGTACAAAAATACCGAAAGCATTTGCTGTTAATGGGGATAAGCGGGGTATTTTTGTTCAATTCCCTGGTGTATCTGGCCTTGAAGTATACTACTCCGACCAATGCAGCCTTGATCAGCAGTGCTAATCCGGTAGTGATCGCTGCCCTGGCCTATTTCCTGTTTCGGGAGAAGCTGAACCGCCGCCAGCTGCTGGGGCTGGGCCTGTCCCTCACCGGGGTGGTCTGGGTAGTGAGCCAGGGTTCCTGGCAGCGCTTGACCCGGCTGGGTTTGAACTGGGGCGACCTGACCATGGTGCTGGATTTGTTCATCTGGACAGTCTATATTTTCAGCAGCCGCCAGGTGATGAAGGAAATACCGGTATTGAGTGCCACCGCCTGGAGTACAGCTATTGGAACTGTGTTGCTCTATCCGGTGGCAGGCTGGGAACTGGGGCAAATCAATATCATGGCCCTGCCCTGGCAGCGGCCAGAGGTGATTACTGGCATCCTCTATATCGGGATTTTTGCTTCAGTGCTGGCCTTTATCGGCTGGAATAAGGGAGTACAGGGCCTGGGGCCGGCCCGGGCCGCTGTTTTTCTCAACCTGATACCGGTATTTGCTGCCCTCTTATCCTGGCTGGTCTGGCAGCAGCCCTTGCAACAGGCCCAGCTTATAGGTGGCCTCCTGGTAGCTGGAGGCGTCTATCTTACCAATCGGGGGTGAGGATGATGGCTACATTAATGTTTGTGCTGGCCCATCCGGATGATGAATCCTTTGGGGCCGGTGGCACCATTGCCCGCTATGCCCGGCGGGGACACCGGGTGGTGCTGGTGTGCGCTACCCGCGGGGAAGCGGGTAAATGCGGTGATCCACCTCTTTGCCGTCAGGAAGAATTGGGAGAAGTGCGGGAACGGGAACTGCGGGCAGCGGCTGAGGTGTTAGGAATCAGCCGGGTGGAGTTTTTGGGTTATCGGGATAAGGAGGTACTGCTGGCTAACCCGGCCGAAATTGTGGGGAAAATAGTGCAACTGCTCAAGGAAGAAAGGCCGGAAGTACTGGTGACCTTCGGGCCGGATGGCATCAGCGGCCATGTTGACCACCGGGCCATCAGTCATTTTGCCACCCTGGCTTTCTGGAGCCTGCCGGAGGAAGAGCGGCCGGCCCGTCTCTACTATTATGCCTGGGAGCAGGGGGTGCGGGAACATTTGCAGTTAAGACAGGCTTTGCCTTCTCTGCCGGTTACAACGGTACTGGATGTCGGGGAATGGGTGGAAGTGAAAAAACAGGCTCTGTTATGTCACCGTACCCAGCACCTGTCTCTGGAGCGGGTCTTTTTCAGCCTGACGGAGGAACAGTTGCAGAAAGCCCTATCCAAAGAGGGTTTTCACCGGGTGTGGCCGGTATGGACGGGCGGAGAAAAAGAAAGGGGAATCTTGAACAATAAATAAAAAAATGGTAAAATAAAACAA